>DBDM01000040.1:238-15845 GCA_002293585.1 Bacteroidales bacterium UBA932 | reverse complement strand
TAAGTAAGGCCACTACGACAATTATCATCTTCTTAATCAAAAAATCATTGTGGCTGGCGGCTTTTATCGTTATAGGGATCATCGTAGCCTTTTCTTTTTACAAAATATCAACCCCAGCTTATGTTTCCACCATGATAGCCCAGGTCAATGTGTTGGACAATACGTTTATGATCAATGAGGTTAACGAAATAGGGAGTGTTCAAACCACACCGGTGCTCTCTCAACTCTTATCCGTTCCCGACACTATCGCCAAATCTATTCTGGCCCTGAACGCCTATTACGGCATTGACCAGGGGGACGGCATATTGAGTTATATAGATACTAAGAATCGCTTCAGGTATGATCCGGATAACAGCGCCCGCAGAATACCCAGGGTATTTTACATACAGGCAAAAGTCAGCGATGAGTCGGTGCTTCCTTTAATTGAAAAGGGCATTATTAATGTACTAAACACAAACGCTTATATTGTTGAGGCCAACGATATCCGCCTGCAACAAGTTCGTGAACGCTTAACCCAGGTGAATTATCAACTCAACCTGCTCGACAGTGTGCAGCGTACCGATTATTTTAAAAACCCGAGAGACCTCAGGGCTTCGTCAGGCCAGTTATTGCTGATGAATGAAAAGGACCGGAAACTATATCATGATGATATTTTGGGTTTATACGGCACCAAGCAGGCGCTGGAAGAAGCAACGGCCGAATATAATAAACAGCCCATCACTGTAATAAGTAATTTCTCCGCCTTATCCATAGTTGATAATCCTTTTAGTAAATATCTGAAAAGTTGGGTGCCCATCTTCTTTGTATTGGGACTTTGCTTTGTGGTTATAGGCCACTTTCGGAAAAGGATTTGGACGTTAATTATGCAAAAAAATTAACGGGGCGGCAAACGTTTCGTCACTTCTTCCGCTAACAATAAAAATGCAGCTCCGGCTGCATTTTTTTGTAACGCCGCAGGCTGTCCCTCATCGCCGCCTTCGCGGATGCCCTGTACAATGGGGATCTGCGCCAACAAAGGTAATTTCAATGTTTCGGCTAAACGGAGACCGCCTTCTTTGCCGAAAATATAATATTTATTGTTGGGCAATTCTTCCGGTGTAAACCATGCCATATTTTCCACCAATCCCAACACCGGGACATTGACTTTCGGGTTCAAAAACATATTTACGCCTTTCACCACGTCGGCCAGCGCCACCGCCTGCGGCGTGCTCACCACAACGGCTCCCGACAATTTGATGTCGTGTATCATGCTCACATGAATATCGCCGGTGCCGGGCGGAAGGTCAATAAGCAACACATCCAATTCGCCCCAATTCACCTGCATGACCATTTGCCGCAATGCTCCGGTGGCCATTGGCCCCCGCCATATCAGCGGTCGGTCGGGCGCCACGAAGTAACCCACCGACATCCATTTCACACCGTAGCGTTCCACGGGAAGAATAGCTTCTTTCCCGTCGATCGACTGCATGGCCGGTTGCAGGTCTTCCGTGCCGGTCATTTTAGGTACCGAAGGGCCGTAAATATCCGCATCGGCCAGACCTACTTTAAGGCCTTGCCGCGCCAAGGCCACAGCTAAATTCACCGCTACGGTCGATTTTCCTACACCACCTTTGCCTGAAGCTACTGCAACAATGTGGCGTACTTTTTGCAGTCCGTTAAATGTTTCCGGAGCTGTTTGCGAATGTGCAGGCTTGGGCTTGTCGTACTGCAAGCCTTGATAAGAGACGGACGACATAAAAAAAATTATTCTTCTTCGAGACTGCTTACGCTTTTGATGATTCCACGTTTCGAACCACGAATAAATTGAAGGATGGTATCGCGTTCGGGCGTAGGAGGAAAGTCGGCTTCCACCTTGTTGCAAGCATCGCTCACGTTCAATCCGCTATTGTAGATCACCTTATAGATATTGCTAATCTCCGTAATTATTTCATTACTAAAACTGCGGCGGCGTAAACCTATGACGTTGATCCCGCCGAACGCCAAAGGACGGCGGCCGGCCAGTGCATAAGGAGGCACATCTTTACCGAACATGGAACCGCCGGAAATCATCACATGCGTACCGATACGGGTGAACTGGTGCGCACCCGACGAACCGCCGATGATCGCGTAATCATCCACTTCCACTTCGCCGGCTAATCCCACATAACTTGCCATAATTACATTATCGCCCACCCGGCAGTCGTGTGCAACGTGTACATACGACATCAACAGGCAGTTGCTGCCTACTTTGGTGAGGTGTTTACCGCTGGCGGCCGTTCCGCGATTCACCGTCACGTATTCACGTATCGTCGTGTTATCGCCGATCTCCACGCGGGTAATTTCGTTGTTGAATTTGAGATCTTGCGGCAGGCCGCCGATCACAGCACCGGGAAATATTTTACAATTCTTACCGATCTTCACATAATCGAAAATCGTTACGTTGGGACCAATCCATGTACCCTCGCCTATTTCTACATTCTTAGCAATTGACGTAAAAGGCTCAATAGTAACATTAGCGCCTATCTGTGCTTCGGGATGAATGTTGGTTAACGTCATGATAAAAATTTATTTTGTTTTCACTACTTGTGCTGTCAATTCTCCTTCGCAGGCCAGTGTATCGCCCACGAATGCCTGTCCCAGCATATTCACGATCCCGCGGCGGATAGGTTCCGTCAGGGTCAACTTGAAAATAAGCGTATCGCCGGGTACTATTTTCCGCTTGAATTTCACATTATTTATTTTGAGAAAATAAGTTGAATAATCTTCGGGATTATCCACAGAGCCTAACACCAAAATACCTCCCACCTGCGCCATGGCTTCAATTACCAATACCCCGGGCATTACCGGCTCATCGGGGAAGTGCCCCACGAAGAAAGGTTCGTTCATGGTCACATTCTTCACACCCACCACACAGTCGGCCGTGCTGGAAATAATTTTATCCACTAAGAGGAAAGGGGGACGATGAGGCAACAATTTTTTCACTTCGTTGATATCATACACCGGCGGCACGTTCGGATCGTAAGGAGGAACTGTCGGCTTCTGCATTTCTTTTTTCGCTATCTTACGCAACTGCCGCGCCACTTCCGTATTGATCTGGTGACCGGGTTTGTTGGCAATCACTTTTCCTTTGATAGGGAAGCCTACTAACGAGAGGTCGCCTACCAGGTCGAGTAATTTGTGACGCGCCACTTCGTTCATAAAGCGCAGCTCCAGGTGATTCAGGTAGCCTTCGGGAGCGCGTTCTACCGTGGGCTTATTGAATACCGAAGCTAAACGGTTCAACTCTTCCTGGGGAACGGGTTTTTCTACAATTACAATAGCATTGTCGAAGTCGCCGCCTTTGATCAGGTTATTTTTGAACAGCGGTTCCAACTCATGTAAAAACACGAAAGTACGGCAAGGCGCTACCTCCGTGGCAAATTCGGAAATATCATTTAAGCGGGCATACTGGTTACCTACCACCTTCGAGTTAAAGTCAACCATCACTTCCATGCTCAACTTATCGTCGGGCAAGAGAATAATTTCCTTACCGCTGGCTTCATCGGTATAAATAAATTTTTCCTTGATCTCGAAACACCACCGGTCTTCGGCCTGTTCTTCCACGCCGGCCTTAATGATAGCGTCCACATAGTCGCGGGCGCTACCGTCCATGATAGGCGCCTCGGGGGCGTTCACTTTAATTAAAGCATTATCAACACCCATACCCGAAAGGGCGGCCAGTACATGTTCTATCGTACTGATCTTAACGCCGTTCTTTTCGAGTGTAGTGCCGCGCGAAGTAGCGGTAACATTATCGGCAATAGCTTCTATAACGGGTTGTTCGGTTATGTCTATGCGTTGAAACTTGATACCATGATTAGCAGGCGCCGGTTCAACCGTCATCTCTACCTGCAGTCCGGTATGCAGACCCCTGCCTGTGAATGAAATTTTTGACTTGAGCGTTTGTTGTTTTTGTTGCATCAGATAAAAATTAATTCATTGTTGACCGGCAAAGGTAGGCATTTTTTTTGAAATTATTGATTTTTTATTTTTTCACCAATTCATCCAGTTTTTTCCTCATATCGGGCAAGTTACGGAATACAGCGTAGGCCTTGAAAAACTCGCGGGCATTCAGCGCCGGCGTTCCGATCAAACTCTCCCCTTCTTTTTTAACGCTTGAGTTCACCCCGCATTGGGCGCCCAGCATCACCTTGTCGGGTATCGTCAAATGGCCGGCTATGCCCACCTGCCCGGCAAACATGCAGTTTTTACCGACCTTGGTAGAGCCTGCAATACCTGTTTGCGCTGCAACTACCGTGTTATCACCTATTTCCACGTTATGGGCCACTTGAATGAGGTTATCCAATTTTACGCCTTTGCGCACGATGGTGGAGTCCATCGTAGCGCGGTCGACTACCGTATTAGCCCCAATTTCCACATCGTCTTCAATGACCACATTGCCCATCTGCGGAATTTTCTTGTAAGTACCGTCGGCCGCAGGTGCAAAGCCAAAACCATCGGACCCAATCACCGCATTGGCGTGGATAATGCAATTATTGCCGATCTTACATCCGTGGTAAATGCGCACGCCGGGATATAAAATGCAATTATCGCCGATGGTTACGCCTTCGCCGATGTAGACATGCGGGAATATTTTCGTGTTGTTGCCCACGCTCGTATGTCCGCCGATGTAGGCGAAAGGCNNCCACCCACACTTTCTTACCCAGCTTTGCGCGCCATGAAATGCGGGCGCGCCACGAACGGCCGGTCTTATTAAATGTGTGCATGGAATTGTAGAGTTCCAATACTGCCGCGATCGCTTCATAGGCATTGTCGACACGAATGATGGTAGACGATACTTTTTCTTTCAGTTCAAAACTGCGATTCAGCAATACAATGGATGCTTTAGTGGTATAGAGGTATTGTTCATACTTAGGGTTCGCCAAAAAGCATAAAGTTCCCGGGCGCCCTTGTTCGATGCGGGCGGCAGTAGATACGGACACTTCTGGATTTCCTTCTATGTCGCCTTTCAGATAGTTGGCCAAAGCCTGTGCGGTTAGTTGCATAAGAGTTGAAAATTTATACGGTTCGTGGGTAGCAGAGGTAATATTTTTTTGTGGCGCCGGAAAAGGCCTGTGCGCTTAACATATCGGAGGCTTCATAAATATCGCGCAATTGATGATTCCCATAGCGAATATTGATTTTCTCGGTGCCGCTTTCATAGCCTTTATTGGTAATCTCTTCGCTCCAGATAAATTCATCGACTTCCGCCGGTGTCATATCCGTTGCCGCCGCCAACGACCGTTTAATGTTATCAACATACTCCGGAGCGAAAGGCTCATCGCTCATTTCTATTTTCGGCAAACGGCGCTGTACCAGCATTAATGAGAGTTTCGACAAGATCATGTCGTGATGAAAAGCCCAGTTTTTTATGGCGCAATCAATATCGCTGTCATCAAGCAAAGCGAACAGGTACAGGGCTTCCCCCGATTCAAAATCTTTCAACGAAGGGGACTCCGTAAGGAAGTAAGACAGTGCGGGAGAGGCGAACAATGTTTCGCCCTGTTGCACCAAAACCCTTGCCCTGCGTAGCAGTTGCAATAATAAACGGTCGGCCGCCAGCGTTGTTTTATGCAGATAGACCTGCCAATACATCAGCCGGCGCGAGATCAGGAATTTTTCAATAGAATAAATACCTTTCGCCTCCACCACCAACTCATCGTTATCCACCTCGAGCATTTTGATAATACGTTCCACGCCTATCATTCCTTCGGCCACACCTGAAAAAAAGCTATCGCGGCGCAGGTAATCAAGCCGGTCGACATCCAATTGTCCCGACACCAATTGATGCAAGAATTTCTTCGTATAACTCCCTTCAAAAATTTGAATAGCCATGTCCAGCCGGCCGTTCATCTCCCTGTTTAGGTGTTTCATGAACAGCAACGACAATTGCTCATGATGTACTTTCTCTACAATGGTGTTTTCCAAGGTATGACTAAAAGGTCCATGACCAACATCATGCAGTAAAATCGCCGCCATGGACGACTCCATTTCTTCGGGGGTGATGTCATGCCCTTTGGAACGAAGCGACAAAATGGCTTCTTTGATCAGGTACATAGCGCCCAGGGCGTGTGCAAAGCGTGAATGGCAAGCACCGGGATACACTAAATACGTCATTCCCAGCTGCTTAATATTCCGCAGGCGCTGCAACCAAGGATGTTCCAATAATTCGTAAATCAATCCCGACGGTATGTCAATGAACCCATGTATAGGGTCATTAATAATTTTTTTCTTCGCAATCATAGTTCAAAGGTACGATTTTTTTAGCCTAAAATCAGCATTTAAGGCTTAAAATTTTTTTTTATTCGAAAAAACCCTTATCTTTGCAGGAGATTTTCGTGATGAAAGGGGACCTGGTGTCCCCTTCTTTATTAGTCAATAGATGATAAAAACAACTGATATTCAGAAAATTGTAGAGAACCACCTGACCGGCACCGAACTTTTTTTGGTGGAGGTGAAAGTGAGCGCCGACAATTGTATCGAGGTGTTGGTAGACAGCCCCGCAGGCATTGATCTTGACCGCTGTGTAGAGATCAGCCGGGCTATTGAAGGCGCCCTTGACCGCGAGGCGGAGGATTTTGAGCTTACCGTATCGTCGGCCGGGCTCGACCTTCCGTTCAAGGTGTTGCAACAATACCTGAAATATATCGGCAAAGAAGTGGAAGTGGTGTTAAAAAACGGAAAAAAACTGAAGGCCGTGCTCACTGCCGCCGACGACCAAAATATCACATTAACCTACACGGTGATGAAAAAAGAAGAGGGAGCCAAACGTAAAAAGCCCGTCACCGAAACAGTAACTTATGCCCTCAACGATATCAAAACAACAAAACCCGTAATAAATTTTTAAAGTCAAAAAAATAAAATGGAAGGTTTAAATTTAATAAGCACATTTGCCGAATTTAAAGAGTTGAAAAACATCGACCGCCCCACCATGATGAGCGTATTGGAAGATGTATTCCGCAATTTGCTTACCAGAATGTACGGCAGCGCCGATAATTTCAATATCATCATTAATATCGACAAAGGCGACTTTGAAATCTGGCATAACCGCACGGTGGTGGAGCTGGTGGAAGATCCTTTGTCGCAAATATCATTGAAAGACGCCAAAAAAATTGACAGCGATTACGAACTCGATGAAGAAGTGTCGGAAGCCGTGAAGCTCGAAAACTTTGGCCGCCGTGGTATTTTGGCCTTGCGCCAGAATTTGGCCAGCAGGATCATGGACATTGAAAAAGCTAATTTGTTCAACAAGTATAAAGAGCGTGTCGGTGAAATTATTGTCGGCGAGGTGTACCAGGCCTGGAAAAAGGAAGTGCTGGTACTCGATGACGAGGGCAATGAATTGTTATTACCCAAGACCGAGCAGATCCCATCCGACTTTTTCCGCAAGGGCGACACTGTTCGCGCTGTGGTAGCCAAAGTGGAGATGAAAAACAACACGCCTGTAATTATCCTGTCGCGCACGGCCAATACTTTCCTCGAACGTTTGTTTGAACAGGAGGTGCCCGAAATTTTCGACGGATTGATCACGATCAAGAAAATTGTACGCCAACCCGGCGAACGCGCCAAGGTCGCCGTAGAATCTTATGACGACCGTATTGATCCCGTAGGCGCCTGCGTGGGTGTGAAAGGTTCGCGTATACATGGTATCGTGCGGGAATTACGTAATGAAAATATCGACATCATTAATTGGACAAATAATGTGCAGTTGCTGGTGCAACGCGCACTCAGTCCTGCCAAAATATCTTCCGTGAAGATGCATGATGATACCAGGCGTATCGGTGTATTCCTGAAGCCTGCCGAAGTGTCGTCGGCTATCGGGAAAGGCGGTTTAAATATTAAATTAGCCGGACAATTGGTAGGTTACGAGATCGACGTATACCGCGAAATTGATGACGAAGAAGAGGACGTTCGCCTCGACGAGTTCAATGATGAAATCGAAAAATGGGTGATTGATGCACTGAAAGCCATTGGCTGCGATACGGCCAAGAGCGTGCTGGCCATTACTCCCTCTGAATTGATGAAACGCGCCGACCTGGAAGAAGAAACCGTCAACGATGTGTTGAAGGTGCTGAAAGCCGAATTTGAAGAATAATTTGCAGAGCCAATAATTTTGTGTCTCTCAATATAAAAAGGATTAATAATGAGTAGTGAAACGATCAGAATAAGTAAGGTTGTTAAGGAATTGAACATCGGTATCAGTACACTGGTGGAGTTTCTTACAAAGAAAGGCTTTGAAGTGGAAGCCTCACCTAATGCTAAAATTTCAGCGGAGGAATATAATCTTGCGCTGAAAGAATACGGCAAGGAAGTGGCGCTGAAAGAGGAGTCGAAAAAGGTTATTCTGAAAGTGAAAGAAAAGCCTGAAACTATCTCCATAGACGATATGAAGGAGAAGAAAAAAGAGGAAAAGGAAGAGGAAGAAGTGATCATTAAAAGCACCCAGGTGGAACGCCCCGTACTGAAAACAGCTAAAGCCGCCGAAAAAACTGAGCCGGAGAAGAAAGAAGAGCCGGAACCGGAACCCGCACCTGTCCAAGAAGTAAAAGAGGTTGAAGTGGTTGTTGAAACTCCGGAAATAAAGGAAGAAGAAAAGGAAGAAGAAAAGAAAGAAGAAATGATCGGAAAGGTTAAGATCCTTGATAAGATTGACCTTGATGCGTTAAACACCAAGACACGTCCCGACAAGAAAACAGCCGCCGAAAAGAAAGCGGAAAAAGCGGCAAAGACCGAAAAGGCAAATAAAAAACCGGTCAATGTTGAAAAGATAAAAGAAGCCGCCGCTCCGCCGGTGATTGAAGAAAAAGTTGAAGCGGTTGAACAGGCCAAACCCGAACCGGAAGTTATAGAACATATCGAAACACGCATTGAGAAACTTACCGGGCCGAAAATTCTGGAAGGACAGAAGATCGACCTTTCACAGTTCGAGAAGAAAAAACCCGAAAGCAATGCCGAGCGTCATAAGAAAAAACGGGAACGCATCAAAAAGGACGGAAAAGAACGTGTAAATTTAGACAATCAGCAGAAGCAGGACAAGAAGAAAGGTAGAGAAAAGGCGGCGTTCAAACCCGTACATAAGGAGGTAGACGACGACGCAGTGCAACGTCAGATCAAAGAAACGTATGCACGCATGACGGAGAATAAGGGTAAAACCAAGAGTTCAAAATATCGCCGTGAGAAACGCGATTTGGTGAGCCAGCGTATATCGGAGGAACAGGAGTTTAACGAACAACAAAGCTCTGTGCTCCAACTCACCGAGTTTGTGACGGTGAACGAATTGGCCAACATGATGAACGTGCCGGTGATCAAAGTTATTGAAGCCTGCATGAACCTCGGATTGATGGTATCCATCAACCAGCGCCTCGACGCCGAAGCTTTAGTGGTGGTGGCCGAAGAGTTCGGGTTCACGGTGGATTTCGTGAGCGCCGATATTCAGGATGCCGTGGCGCCGGACGAAGATGCACCGGAAGATTTATCACCCCGGCCGCCGATCATTACGGTGATGGGGCACGTAGACCACGGTAAAACATCATTGCTCGACTATATTCGTAAAGCCAACGTGATTGCCGGTGAAGCCGGCGGTATTACACAGCATATCGGCGCCTACAGCGTACAATTGCCCGACGGCCGCCATATCACCTTCTTAGATACGCCCGGCCACGAAGCATTTACTGCGATGCGTGCCCGCGGCGCCAAGATCACCGACGTGGCGATTATCATTATTGCAGCCGACGACGCGGTGATGCCTCAAACGATTGAAGCCATTAACCATGCCGTGGCGGCAAATGTGCCTATGGTATTCGCTATCAACAAGGTGGACAAGCCCGGCGCAAATGCCGAAAAAATACGCGAACAATTGGCCAACATGAATTATCTGGTGGAAGACTGGGGCGGTAAATACCAATGTCAGGAAATTTCCGCCAAGCAAGGCCTGAACGTCGATAAACTGTTGGATAAAGTATTGCTTGAAGCCGAAATGCTCGACCTGAAAGCCAATCCCGATAAGAACGCCGTTGGTTCGATCATCGAATCGTCGCTCGATAAAGGGCGCGGCTACGTGGCGACCATATTGGTGCAAAGCGGCACTTTGCATATCGGCGACTTGCTGCTCAGCGGCAGCTACACCGGCCACGTGAAAGCTATGTTCAACGAACGCGGCCAACGCATTCAAGAGGCCGGACCGTCAACGCCCGTGCTGGTGCTGGGCCTTAACGGCGCTCCTGCCGCCGGCGAAACGTTCAACGTGATGGACGATGAAAAAGAAGCGAAGGAAATAGCCAATAAGCGTGAACAGTTGTTGCGCATGCAAGGTATTAAAGCCAAGAAACATATTACCCTCGAAGAAATCGGCCGCCGCATAGCCATCGGTAACTTCAAAGAGTTGAACGTTATCGTGAAAGGTGACGTTGACGGTTCCATCGAGGCGCTGTCCGACTCACTGCTTAAGCTGTCGAACGAGGAAGTGCATGTGAATGTGATCCATAAAGCCGTAGGGGCCATTTCCGAGTCGGATGTGTTGCTGGCGGCTGCTTCCAATGCTATCATCATTGGCTTCCAGGTGCGTCCGAGCGCCAGTGCGCGCAGGCTTGCCGAACAGGAAGAAATTGAGATCCGCCTCTACTCTATTATCTACGACGCCATTAACGAGGTGAAGGATGGTATTGAAGGTATGCTGGCGCCCGAGCGAAAAGAAGAGATCACCGCTACGGTGGAAGTACGCGAGACTTTCAAGATCACGAAAGTGGGCACTGTGGCCGGCTGTATGGTCAAAGAAGGTAAGATCACCCGCCACTCGAAGGTGCGTGTGATCCGCGACGGTATTGTGGTGTACACCGGAACCCTCGGTTCGCTCAAACGCTTCAAAGATGATGTGAAAGAAGTATCGGCAGGCTACGATTGCGGTTTAAATATCGATAACTTCAACGATATTAAGGTGGGGGATATTGTAGAAGCCTACGAAATTGTAGAGATCAAGAGAAAACTGTAATTCATCGCTACCTCAAAAACTTCCTCTCCTTTTCAGTCAATGAATTAGGTATGGTCGTGATGAAAAATGAAAAAGTCACATAGATAAGAAAAAGAAAAAGAAAAGAGATGGTACCCGGGGCGGATACCATCTCTTTTTGCAGGTGTGTTATTATTCGGTGTATTACTCCGTTGGCTTGGGTGTGTCAACATTTCGCTGAGGGAGCAAGATGAAGGTGGGATAACCTTTGACATCGCACATACTAAAACCTCAATATGCTCATTGAAAAACGTATAGAAAAAGTACACCTATAAATACATTGCCTATTCTTTCAACTAAGACGTCGACTCGCCCCCTGCGAAATATTTACCGTGACCATTTAATCACACAACCTATCCGCGGGGGTTGCATAAACATCGACGTCACAGTCCTCTTCAGCGAAGAGGTTATATGGAATATCATAGGTAGGAGCTAAAATTCTGTAGATTACCGTTCCATTTTCATTAACCGTCATCACGGCAGTTCCTTCGGCGTAAACTCTAGGGCCGAGCGGTGAATCGGGATCCAACACCGGACCATTCGTCAGTTGCGCTTTTACAATAAAATCTTCACTAAACCGGGGACCGAGCGGTGAGTCGGGATCCAACACCGGGCCATTCGCCATCAGGGAGGCTCCGGACAAACAAGATAAGGCAACTAAAGCAGTTAAAAAACGTGGTAACCTGGATAAGTTTTTCATAGTAATTTCGTTTAAGTTCAGTGCAAACTTAAGCCGAAAACACACGTGTTATATATGGACAGCGTCAAAAACGATATGGACAATAATTTTAAAGCCTATTGAAAATAAAATAATTACAATTCATATTTTTACAAAAATATGGACAAGCCGATTTTTCATCTTCCAATAGGGCGTTTTCACACTTATTAACTCAATTTTCAGACCAATTTTCGCAAGAAAAGTTCAAAATCTTCGTCGTGTTCGAGGTTAAATTTTCTCCGCAGCCGCCAACGTTTCTTATAAATGGAGTCGAGGTTCATGCCCATGGCCGTTGCCATAAGGCCCGCTTCGAAGCCGCAACGCACCATACAGCACAGTTGCAATTCGTCGCCGGTCAGTTGCGGATAGCGCTCCGTTAATTTAACCGCAAAGTTGTCAAATAATTCATTTACAGTGTCTATCAATTCTTTCTGGTCGCTGAGGTTGAAACTTTGACTTTCTACCAATTGCTTGAGTTTTTGTTGCAACCGTTGGGAATCGGAGGCAGGATATTGGGCCAGGGTTACCAATTCTTTCGATACGTCTAAACGTTTCAGCAGGAAGTCCTTGAGGCGGGCTTCCTTCGTCAGTTCCTGCTCTTTCCGTTTCAGCACACTCAGCCTATGCAACCATCTTATTATCAATAAAATCAATACAGCCCCTACGACGGAAAAAATTCCCAACGTTTGGGCAAGGCGCCCCGATTCCCGTTCGGCCAACAAGCGCATGTTTTCCGCCTTCAATTCTTCCGCCTTGTATTTTTCCTGCACTTCCAATACATTATTTCTGTTTTCCAATACGGCAATAGAATCTTTTGCATCAGAGTATTTATAGTAATAATCTAACGCCATCCGCAGCTTTCCCTCCGCCCGTTCAATATTATATAAATGCCAAACGCTGGTGCACAATCCATATATTTTATAAGCAACTGGAAGCTTTTCACTTAAAGCCAGTGCGCGATTGGCATACAAACGAGCCGTTTCATACTGATGGTCTTTAAAATAAGCGCCGGCCAAGTAATTATAAACTTCCATCAACTTTCGATCCGACTTCTCATAGACGGCAGCCTCCGATAAATATAGTTTTACAGCTGGCGTATTTCCGGTGAAATCATTCGCTATGCCCAAATATATCAATGACTCCGACAATAACAAGGTGTCATTGATCTGCCCGGCTATTTGCTTAGCCTCCTGCAAATACACCATAGCGCTATCATATTGTTTCAGGTACAAATAATTATACCCAAGCATCGACAAGGCATACCCTTCCCTTTGGCGGCTATCCGCCAATTTAAAATACTTAGCCGCCTTCTTATCACACCCAATAGACTGTTCCACACGATTTTGCATTCTAAATAAGCGCCCTACCCTACTATTCAGCAAGCCCAGCAAATTGTACTCTTTCAAGGCTTCCATCCTGGGTTCCAGGCTCAAATACAGTTCCATCGCCTCCTCACCCCGCCCTGTTTCCTCATATACCCTTGCCTGTAAGTAACTTGCCCTCATGGCTTCCGGCGGGAAGCGATCGGGATTGCGCCCAAAAAACCTCACCGCCACATTAATCAGGGAGTCCGAAGTCAGCGGCTTTCGCGCCCTATCCTGTACCCTGACACAGGACAGGCAATAGCGGGCATATTGTTCCGTACCCAATTCCTCCGGGTGGCTGATATCCTGCAATGTCCGTAAAGCGCTGTCGGGCAGGTTTTGCTTCAACAGTATATCCACCATGATCAACTTACGGGCCACATCTTCCGAAAAACGGGAGCAGGACAGCATTGTTGCCATCAGTAAAAACAGGATATAAGCATATTTTTTCATCAAAAGCAGGTGTGTGCTATAAATTTACTTTACTTTTTCGAAGGGTAATCCAGGGTATAGTGTAATCCCCGGCTTTCCCTCATTTCCTGTGCACTGCGGATAATCAGGTAAGATACTTTGATCATATTCCGCAACTCACAAAGGCTCTGAGTGAGAATGGATTTACGATACAGTTCTTCGGTTTCGTTAAAAATGATCTCTAAGCGGTCGAGCGCTCTTTTCAAGCGTAAGTTCGAGCGCACAATGCCCACGTAATTACTCATGATCTGCTGCATTTCCTTATAGTTCTGGGTAATGAGCACCATTTCTTCGGTATGGGCTGTTCCGCCATAGTCCCAGTCGGGGATCCCGGTTTGAACAGTATACCTGTCCATATACTCCAAACAATGTGTCGCCGACCGGTCGGCGTATACGACGGCCTCTATTAAAGAATTAGATGCCAACCTATTGGCTCCGTGCAGTCCAGTCGAAGAAGTCTCTCCTAAAACATATACCCGGCGGATAGAACTCTGTCCGTCCATATCCACTTTCACTCCGCCGCAGGAATAATGCGCCGCCGGCACCACGGGGATCATATCCTTAGTAATATCGATATCCAGTTCCAGGCATTTTTTATAGATATTCGGGAAATGTTCCTTAATTTCATCCGCCGGCTTGTGGGTAACATCCAAATAGACATAATCATGTCCGCTGAGTTTCATCTCGTTATCAATAGCCCTTGCCACCACGTCGCGGGGCGCCAATGAGCCGCGCGGGTCATATCTTTTCATCAGGTCATCGCCTTTCTGCGTACGCAGGATGGCGCCAAAACCCCTCATTGCCTCGGAAATAAGGAAGGAAGGCCGTTCGCCGGGATGATATAAGGAGGTTGGATGGAATTGTATGAAGCTCATATTTTCCACTACGCCTTTTGCGCGGGAGATCATGGCCACGCCGTCGGCGGTAGCAATGGAAGGATTGGTGGTAGTGTGGTAAAGATTGCCTAAGCCTCCGGTGGCCAGCACTGTAGCGCGAGAAAGGAAGGTATACACTTCCTGTGTGGCCAAATTAAGGATGTAGGCGCCATAGCATTCCACGTTGCCGTCGCGACGGCGTACTTCTTTTCCGAGGTGGTGCTGTGTAAGCAGGTCGACGGCAAAATGGTGTTCCAGCAATTGAATATTCGGGTGGGCTTTTACTTTTTTCACCAGCGCTTCTTCAATGGCTGCGCCGGTATTATCCTTATGGTGCAGGATGCGGTGCTCGGAATGGCCGCCTTCACGCGCCAGGTCATATTCACCGGTGGGGCTGCGATCGAATTTCACTCCCCAGTCCACCAACTGCCGTATTTGTTCCGGGGCCGAGGCTACTACCATGCGCACCACTTCTTCATCACACATTCCGTCGCCGCACACCAGCGTGTCCTGCACGTGTTTTTCAAAATTGTCGGGACTATACATTACCGAGGCAATGCCACCCTGTGCGAAGGAGGTGTTGGTGTCGTCAATTTTCGATTTACATACCAGCACTACTTCGGCGTGGTCGGCCACTTTCAGGGCGAAGGCCAATCCTGCAATTCCTGTACCAATAACCAAAATATCAGTTGTCCGGTTCATAATTTTTCATCAAACAATATTAGCATTTTGCGCCGTATCCATCAGGTAGGCCGTATCTTCGGGCAAGCCCGGTTGCGCCGAAGCGGCCACGGCCAGCGCATCACAACGTTCATTCATCGGGTTGCCTGCATGTCCCCTCACCCAGTTCATTTTCACTTTATGTTTACGATAACAGGTTAAGAAGCGTTTCCAAAGGTCGGCGTTTTTTTTCCCGCGGAATCTTTTACGTTCCCAATCGTAGAGCCATCCTTTTTCCACAGCGTTCACCACATAGGTGGAGTCGCTGTATATCATAACGTTACAATTATTATATTTCAATGTTTCGAGGCCAACAATAACGGCGAGTAATTCCATGCGGTTATTGGTGGTGTGTGCAAATCCGCCCGACAGTTCTTTATAATGGCTGCCGCTTTGAAGAATGGCGCCATAGCCTCCGGGACCGGGGTTACCCGAT
>DBDM01000040.1:0-190 GCA_002293585.1 Bacteroidales bacterium UBA932 | reverse complement strand
GCATATTGTTTACGGTTAATAAAAATATCACAGGCGGCATAAAGCGCTGCGCGGAATGAGTCCGGCGAAGCTTTGTCGGAGCCGGCAATATCATAGCCTACCCCATGGTCGGGCGAGGTACGCACATAAGGTAATCCGGCGGTATAATTTACGCCTTCATCAAATGAAAGCGCTTTGAACGGCACCAATC
>DBDM01000035.1:8421-14734 GCA_002293585.1 Bacteroidales bacterium UBA932 | reverse complement strand
TCGTGGCGCTCGGTGCCGATGATGGCCAAACCGCCGGCTTCTTTCACGCCGGCGCCGAGCTTGATGTCGGTACCACGGCCGGCCATGTTAGTGGCGATGGTCACAGCACCCGGCTGTCCGGCTTCTGCTACGATTTCGGCCTCGCGGGCATGTTGTTTCGCGTTCAATACATTGTGCTTAATGCCGCGCAGCTTCAACATGCGGCTCAGCAGTTCCGACACTTCTACCGAGGTAGTACCCACCAGCACCGGCCGTCCGGCAGTGGAGAGTTTTACGATTTCGTCGATGACGGCGTTGTATTTTTCGCGCTTGGTTTTATAGATAAGGTCGTTGTGATCGATGCGGATAATGGGGCGGTTGGTGGGGATCACCACCACGTCGAGTTTATAGATGTTCCACAACTCACCGGCTTCGGTTTCGGCCGTACCGGTCATCCCGGCCAGCTTGTGGTACATGCGGAAATAGTTCTGCAAGGTAATGGTAGCAAAGGTTTGCGTGGCGGCTTCCACCTTCACTTTTTCCTTGGCTTCAATGGCCTGGTGCAGTCCGTCGGAGTAACGGCGGCCTTCGAGGATACGTCCCGTTTGCTCATCCACGATTTTAATCTTATTGTCCATCACCACATATTCCACATCTTTTTCAAACATGGCGTAGGCTTTGAGCAGCTGGTTCACCGTATGCACGCGCTCCGATTTCAGGGCGTAGTCGGTGAGCAGGGTATCTTTCTGTGTTAACTTTTCGTCGGCGTTCAGCGCACTTTTTTCTATCTCGGCAATCTCGCTACCGATGTCGGGCAACACGAAAAATTTATTGTCGCTCACGCTTTGAGAAATCAGGTCAATCCCTTTATCGGTCAACTCTACGGAGTTTTGTTTTTCATCAATAACAAAAAACAATTCATCCGTAATTTGCGGCATTTGCTTGTTGTTATCCTGCATGTAGAAGTTTTCGGTTTTCAGCAAGAGCTGTTTGTTACCGGCTTCACTCAAAAACTTGATCAGAGGGTTGTATTTCGGCAAGCCTTTGTGGGCGCGGAGCAGCAACTTTCCGCCTTCGTCGTTTTTCCCTTCGGCAATCAGCTTGCGGGCGTCGTTCAGCAGTTGGGTCACTAAGTTGCGTTGGGCGTTGTACACCCGTTCCACGTTGGGACGGTATTCATTGAACTGTTGGTCTTCGCCTTTAGCTACGGGGCCGGAAATAATCAACGGCGTACGCGCATCGTCAATCAACACCGAGTCCACCTCATCGACAATCGCGTAGTGGTGCTTGCGTTGCACCAGGTCGTCGGGCGTGATGGCCATGTTATCACGCAGGTAGTCGAAGCCAAATTCATTATTCGTACCGAAAGTAATATCCGCACGATAGGCTTTGCGGCGGGCTTCGGAGTTGGGTTGGTGCTTGTCGATACAGTCCACCGACAGGCCGTGAAATTCATAGAGCGGACCCATCCATTCCGAGTCGCGTTTCGAGAGGTAATCATTCACCGTCACCACGTGCACGCCTTTGCCTGCGAGGGCGTTGAGGAACACGGGCAGGGTAGCCACAAGGGTTTTACCTTCACCGGTGGCCATTTCCGCTACTTTTCCCTGATGCAGCACCACGCCGCCGAAGAGTTGCACGTCATAGTGCACCATGTCCCAGGTGATCATGTTGCCGCCGGCCATCCAGTTGTTGTTCCAAACGGCTTTATCGCCTACAATGTTCACGCTGTCTTTATGGGCAGCCAGGTTGCGGTCGAAGTCCGTAGCGGTTACTTCCACCTGCTTGTTCTCCTTAAAACGCCGTGCCGTTGATTTCACAATGGCGAAGGCTTCGGGGAGTATTTCCATCAGCACCTCTTCAATTTGTTTATCAATTTCCTTGGTGAGCTTATCAATTTCGGTGGCAATGGCTTCCTTTTCCGACACGTCAATCTCCGTGTTGCGAAGTTTTTCGCGCAGTTCGGCTTTTTCTTTGCTCAATTCGGCAATGTGTTCACGGATAACGCCTTTCAGTCTTTCGGTTTCGGCGCGCAATTCGTCGTTGCCGAGTTGGTCGAAACGGGCGTATACTTCGTTGATTTTATCGACATAAGGCATAATGGCCTTGAGGTCGCGGTCGGACTTGGTGCCGAAGAGTTTTTTGAGGATAGCGCTGAAAGAGGGCATAAAAATTCGATTAATAACCTACAAAGTTATAATTTTATTCGGAATTATCCAAAAATATGTACCTTTGCATCATGGAACGCCGCATGATGATTACTGCCGACGGTTCGCCAACGTTGTTTGTGCCCGAACTGAATGAAACCTACCATTCCACCTACGGTGCAGTGGCAGAGGCGGAGCATGTGTATATAGATGCGGGCTTGTACTACATAATAGACCGCTTGGAAGAACAGGGCAGCAAAGCGAAGGAATATGATTTGACCACCTGGCCGGAGATCAGTGTGCTGGAAGTGGGTTTCGGTACAGGATTGAATGCCTTGCTCACGCTGGCGGCTTCCGGTGCGGCTTGTGTGCGGGTGTATTACGAGGCGCTGGAAAAGTTCCCCTTGTCTAAAGAAGAAGCAAAAAAGCTGAGTTACCTGTCGAGCGATGTGGAATTGGAGTGGTTGCACGGTTGTAATTGGGAAACGCCGGCGGGTATAAAACTAAAGTATATCGACCGCTGGTGGGTGCCCGGCAATTGGCTGCTACCGGTGGAAGTGGAGTCGCATTTCTCCCTTTGCAAGCGTAAGATAGACTTACTGGATTATCAGCCTGAGTGCAGGTTTGACGTGATTTATTTCGACGCTTTCGCACCTTCGGTACAGCCGGAATTGTGGACGGAGAACGTGTTTCGCAAGATGTATGATGCGCTGAAGCCCGGGGGGATATTGGTGACTTATTCGGCGGCCGGCCCGGTGAAGACGGCTATGCGTGCTGCGGGATTTACGCTGGAGCGGCTGTCGGGCGCAGCGGGGAAACGCCACATGCTCCGCGCACATAAATAAATGGAACGCAGACGACGCGGATTGAACGGATAATCGCAGATGTTTTTATCAGTGAAAATCCGCTAAATCTGTATCATCCGCGTTCTATCCTTAATTTAAAGATTACATAACCTACAAGTAACTTTTTTGCACTATCTTTGTAAAGTGAATTAAGGAAAAAATTATGAAGAAAAACAAAACGATCGCACTGGTGGCGCATGACAATCGTAAGCGCGATATCATCGAATGGGTGGAATTTAATCACGCTATTTTGCAAAAATATCATTTAGTATGTACCGGCACCACCGGCATGTTGATCTTGCAGGCTTTGCACCGTAAGATAGGAAAGGCAGCCGATAAGATTCAGATAACCTTGTTGAAATCCGGTCCCCTGGGCGGCGACCAGCAGTTGGGCGCCATGATTGCCGAAGGAAAGATCGATATGCTGATATTCCTTTGGGATCCCATGCAGCCACAGCCGCACGATGTGGATGTGAAAGCCCTGTTGCGCATTACCAGCCTTTATAATATTCCCTCGGCCTGTAATCGTTCCACTGCCGATTACCTTATTTCATCGCCGTTGTTTGACAGCGATTATGTGCCTACAGTGAAGGATTTTTCTGCGTATTTAACGCGCGATGTAGAAGTATAAATAAAAAAACAAGGGTGGAAAATTTCCACCCTTGCATTATATTTTGCGCACAAAAAATTATGCGGGATTGATTGCTCCTACAGGGCAAGCATCGGCGCAGGTGCCGCAGGCGGTGCAAGTATCCGGGTCGATTTTGTAAATATCACCGGGAGAGATAGCCTCAACCGGACATTCATCAATACAAGTACCACAAGCGGTACAATCATTTGAAATTTTGTAAGCCATTACTTTTAAATTTTTTTTAAGGTTAAAATATTACGCAAAGATAATTCTTTTATTAAAAAATACAAAAACACGAGGTAAAATTATTGTTGTATGTAAATAAAATGCTAATTTTGTCAATATGTTCTATTGTAGAAATGTTATAAATCGTTATAAATTATGAAATTACGTTGTTTAATTACTGCCGGACTGGTGTTTATTGCCGGTTTGGCGCTGAATGCACAGGACGGAGCTGTTACGATCCGTTTTGATAAAGATGTGCATGATTTCGGTAACATTGACCAGAAAGCAGGCCCTCAAACTTATGAGTTTCAGTTTACTAATACGGGCGCCCAACCTATTATCATTCAAAATGTGTCGGCTTCGTGCGGTTGCACCACGCCGGGATGGAGCCGGGAACCGATCGCTCCGGGAGAGCGTGGCTTTGTGAAAGCTACTTATAATCCTTCCGGCGTAATGCCTTTTGATAAGAGCCTTACGGTGTATTCCAACGCACGTCCTTCGCCTGTGGTATTGCGTATTAAGGGCCGCGTGGTAGCTGCTCCCGCTTCGGTGGACGAAGAATATCCCCAGGCTTTTGGCCCATTGCGCCTGCGCAGTGGGGAATTGTCGTTGGCGCGTATTGCCCAGGGCGCTGTGAAACGGGATTCTGTGGCCATCATTAATACCGGCGATGAGCCGCTTAAGCTTACATTTAATAATGTGCCTAAATATATGACGGTGGAAATGACACCCGCCACCTTGCAGAAAAATGAAAAAGGTTTTATCCGCGCTACGCTCAATACGGCGAAGGCTGCCAAACCGCAGTTGTGGGGCATAGTGAAACAACCGGTGAATATTGTTGTGAACGGTAAGCAAGGCGATGGCAAATTGATTGTTGCGGCTACCGTGGAAGATGATTTCGGCAAGTTGACACCGGCTGATTATGAAAAAGCTCCGGTTATTGCGGTGGCCAATTCCACCCATAATTTCAATACGGTAAAACAGGGTGAAACCATTACGGCCGAATTTGAAATTACCAATACCGGGAAGAGTCCTTTGTTGATCCGCCAATCCTACGCGGAATGTCCCTGTATCAAAGTTACTGCGCCTTCGTCGGTGAAACCCGACGCTAAAGCGGTGGTGAAAGTGGTGTTGAAAACCCTGGGTGAGTCCGGCGATAAGTTCTATAGCGTTATGCTGACCACCAATGCTCCCACGCAGAGCACAGCTACATTTATGCTTACCGGAAAAATTAATGATTAACGAATGCGACGATAGCGCCCTTGTGGTGAATCAGGGGGTGGAACAACCGCCCATAGTGAATCCGAACGCTGCAGCCCTTTTCAAAAAAAGGCCACAGCGTTTGTTGCAAGTGCATGAATACGTGGAAGGCATTTTGGCAGGGAACATTACTATTCTTAGTCAGGCGATCACCTTAGTGGAAAGCTTGCTGCCCGCCCATCGCGACACCGCCCGTCAGGTGTTGGAGGCGTGCCGCCCCCACGCCGGAAAGTCGGTGCGCATGGGCATTACCGGTGTGCCGGGGGCAGGAAAAAGCACATTCATCGAAGCGTTCGGCAGTTATCTCACGTCCAAAGGTCATAAATTAGCGGTGCTGGCCATTGACCCCAGCAGCGAACGCACCAAGGGCAGTATTTTGGGCGATAAAACCCGGATGGAAAATCTGAGCATTGACCCCAACGCCTTTATACGTCCCAGTCCCAGCGCAGGTTCTCTGGGAGGCGTGGCGCGCAAAACCCGCGAAACCATTGTGCTGTGTGAGGCCGCAGGTTTTGATACGGTGTTTGTGGAAACGGTGGGAGTGGGGCAGTCGGAAACGGCCGTGCATTCCATGACCGACTTCTTTTTATTGCTGATGATTTCCGGCGCAGGTGATGAACTGCAGGGCATCAAGCGCGGCATTATGGAAATGTCGGATATGCTGGTCATCAATAAAGCCGACGGTAGTAATATTGACAAGGCGAAGCTGGCGCAAGCGCAGTACCAAAGCGCGCTACGGTTGTTTCCTGTGCCGGAATCCGGATGGGAGCCTAAAGCATTGACCTGTTCTTCCATTGAAAAAACAGGTTTGGACGATATTTATGCGCAAATAGATACTTATTTACAGTTGACGAAGGACAACGGTTTCTTTGAGCATCGCCGCCGTGAGCAGGCGCGTTATTGGATGTATGAAACCATCAATGAAGCGTTGCGGGATGATTTTTACCACAACAAAAACATTGAACAGGCCTTGCCGGACTATGAGCAACAGGTGCTCGACGGGAAGGCGGATTCCTTTGCTGCCGCTGTTACCTTACTGGAGCAGTATTACAAGCTGAAGTAATAATTTTGGAGCCTGTTTATGAAAAAATGCGTATCTTAACCGATTAAAATAACGAAACGCATACTATTGATTATCTAATCGAAGTAACGTTTAAGGATGGTACCGTTCGGGTTGTTGATTTGGAAAACTTTTTCAAAACAAGTAAACTGAAACTGGTTAAAAA
>DBDM01000035.1:4540-8416 GCA_002293585.1 Bacteroidales bacterium UBA932 | reverse complement strand
GCATGAATGATTGCTCCGGCTTTTGGTTTATACTGGAAAATGATTATCTTTGTGGTTGTTAAGTGTGATGCGTAAGATGTGAAACGAAATAGTGAATAAGAGAATTTCTTATTTTCTTGTTTACCTTCAACCATGAAATTTAGACCTACATTATATGAAGAAAACAATCTACATTATGATGCTGGCGGTGCTCGTTGCCGCTTTTGCCTGCGAGAAAAAAAATGACAACAACGGCGACCCCGTTGCCGTGACAGATGTATCGCTCAATCAAACATCCGCTACCTTAACCACCGGTGGTACCCTCACTCTTGTTGCTACCGTTGAGCCCGACGATGCTACGGTTAAAACGGTGGAGTGGGAAAGCAGTAATCCCACGGTAGCCACCGTGCTAAGTTCCGGTTTGGTCACGGCCATAGCTCCCGGCAGTGCTACCATTATGGTGGTTACAGATGATGGTAATAAAACCGCCACTTGCGCCCTCACCGTAAATCCCATTGTTGTAGCTGACGTATGGCTCAGCCCAGCCACCGTCATCCTGACCCCCGGCAATACGATGACTCTGACCGTCACCGTATTGCCCGACAATGCCACTAACCGGAATGTGGCTTGGACAAGCAGCAGCACCGCCACGGCTACCGTAGACAATACAGGAAAGGTAACTGCCGTGGCCCTCGGCAGTGCCACCATCACTGTGACTACAGCCGATGGCGGGCATACGGCCACCTGTGACGTGCAGGTGATGTCTGATAAGGTGATAGCTGGTGGGGTGGAATGGGCAACTCGAAATGTTGACGACTACCAGACCTTTGCTGCCTGCCCTGACATGTACACCAAATTTTACCAATGGAATCGGCCGACTGCCTGGCCGGCTACCGGTGAGGTGGTAACCGGTTGGTTAAGCGAATCTATAACCGACCCTGTATGGACGATTAATCCTTGCCCCGCCGGGTGGCGTGTGCCGACCGAGGCGGAATGGTCGGCATTAGCGGCAACCGGTAATACTTGGGCCGATGCAGGGACACGAGGTGCTGCGGTAGCTGGCGGATTCTTCGGGTCTAATCATACTACATGTTCTTTACCTTCCAATATGAGCGGCTGTATCTTTTTGCCGGCTGTCGGTCGCCGCGAGTACATTAATGGTGTGCTCTACAATCAGGGTTCCGAAGGCTGGTATTGGTCGTCTACGCAGTACCCTAGTAATACTAACTACGGTTACTTCTGGTACTTCTACAGTGGCTATAGCAGCCTGACCAGCTACGATAAGGCGTTCGGCAATTCGGTTCGTTGTGTTCGCGAGGTGGAATGATTGCTCCGGGTTTTTTGTGCCTGTTTATGAAAAAATGCGTATCTTTGTGGGGTATATAAATTAACGCTATGGAAGCTGTTAGAAAAATTGTCGATGCGAGTCTCCTCGCCTCCGTTATTAGCCTTCCCTGGAAGGTGAAGGACCTGCGGGTTGAGGTTATCGTCATGCCTGTGAACGACACTGCCGAGAGTGCCCACTGCTCCGGCGTGAGCCTCAAAGGGTGCTTGAAAGCATACGCCAATACAGCCCTCATGGAACAAGAAAAACACGCGTGGGAAGAACATGCCGTTGAAAAATATGATACTCTTTGATACAAATGCTATCCTGCGCTATACCTTGCAAGACAGCGTTGAAGCGGCCGACAAGGTCGAACGGCAGTTGACAGAGAACCTCTGCTATGTTCCGGTTGAGGTAATGGCCGAGTTGGTCTATGTGTTGACGAAAGTGTACGGTGTAGGGCGCGAAACCGTTGCCCACACACTGACCGCCCTTATGGATATGTCAAACATTCGGGCGGGCAAAGCCGATGTGGTACGGCATGCGCTTGGTGTTTTCGCTGCTTCGTCGCTCGATTTCGTCGATTGCCTCATGGTAGGCTATGCAAAGGAACGGGGTTACTCCGTTTTCACATTCGATAAGCAACTGCATAAGCGGCTAAAATAGTTTTTCGGCATTTCAGCCTTACGGGCTGTGTTGCTCCGGGTTTTTTTGTTTACCTTTTCTCCGGCACTTCGATACTGGGTTTTTTCCGGAACACGATCTTGGATTCTTCGCCGTTGCGCAACCGCTTGATGTTTTTACGGTGCGTGACCAAAATAATAATGGCCGCTGCCACACTGAACAGTTTCAGCGTAAGGGTTTCTTCATGCACGTTCCACCATTCGCCAAACACCACAATAACTAAGAAAGGAAAACAAATGGCGGTGATGATGGAACTGAGGGAAACATAATGTGTAATCAGCAGGCAAAGCAGGAAAATGGCTAAGGAAATCAGCATGGCGCTGGGGTGGATGGCAATGAGCACGCCGGCCATGGTGGCCACGCCCTTACCTCCTTTGAAACTGGCAAAAATGGGGAAAATATGCCCGACAACGGCGGCAAGTCCTAACACAATCTGAAAACCTACGAAAGGATTGGTTTCCGGTGTGTATCCGGCTACAAATACCAGCAACACTGCGGCGGCGCCTTTGGCCATATCGAGGATGAACACCGGCAGGGCGGCTTTCCATCCCAAAATGCGCATCATGTTGGTGGCGCCGGCATTCTTGCTGCCGTGATTGCGTACATCTGTCCGGTAGAGCAGATTGCCCACCCATACGGCGTTGGAAATAGACCCTAAAAGGTAAGCGGCGATAATCAGCCCGGCATGCAATAAAATTGTCCAAAACATAATGTATGTTTTTCGAAAAATTATACAAAGATAATAAAAATATTTAGCATCAAGTATCTCACCACTTTTTACTATCTTTGCAATATGATTTATCCGGTAAATTTTGAGCAAAAGATAGGATTTGACCAAATCCGGGAGCGGGTGGCGGAGCAATGCAGCACCCTTTTGGGCGGGGAAAAGGCACGGACTGCCGGCTTTTCCACTTTCCCGGAAGAAATTGAATGCCGCCTGTCACAGACACAGGAAATGCGTACCGTGCTGTTGATTGAAGAGGGCTTTCCGGATACGGCCTATGTCGATGCTTCGGAATTTCTGAAAAAACTGCATATTGAAGGCAGTTATATTGAAGTACACGAACTGGTGACGCTGAAACAGGCGTTGGATACGGTGAATACGATCGTTGCTTTTTTCAACCGTTGCAGCGACGAATTATATCCCTGCCTGAAAGAATTGTCGGCCGGAGTGGTGGTGTATCCCGCAGTGTCGCAGCGGATTGATGCGATTATTAATAAGCATGGCATGGTGCGGGACAACGCCTCGCCGGAGCTGCAACAGTTGCGCCGCGCTATTCATGAAAAGCAAATACAGGTGTCACGTCGTATGACAGCCATTTTGAAGAGTGCGCAGGCCGACGGCGTGGCCGATGCCGAATCGGAAATTGTGATCCGTGAAGGCCGTGCGGTGATCCCGGTAGCAGCCATGAATAAACGAAAGATCAAAGGGTTGGTTTATGATGAGAGCGCTACGGGAAAAACGGTATTCATTGAGCCGATAGAAGTGGTGGAGATGAATAACGAAATTAAAGAGTTGCAATATGCCGAACAGCGCGAAATTATTAAGATATTAAAGGCTTTCACCGATTTTTTGCGCCCTTATTTAGACGATGTGAAATCAGCGGCGGAATTTTTAGGCGAAATAGATTTCATACGGGCGAAGGCGCGGCTGGCGGTGAGCATGGTGGCGGTGAAACCTTTGGTGAATGCCCGACCCATGCTGTCGCTCTATGATGCACGTCACCCCTTATTGGAACAGGCCTTGAAGAAAGAGGGCAAAAGTATTGTGCCCTTGAGCTTGCATCTCAACGACGAGAAACATATTTTGTTGATATCGGGACCAAACGCCGGTGGAAAATCAGTCTGCCTGAAAACGGTGGGTTTGTTGCAATACATGTTCCAGTGCG
>DBDM01000035.1:0-4419 GCA_002293585.1 Bacteroidales bacterium UBA932 | reverse complement strand
TGGTGCTGATCGACGAGTTCGGCACGGGCACGGAGCCTGCTGCCGGCGGCGCCATTGCCGAGGCGGTGCTCACACAGCTGACGGAACGCCGCACCTTCGGCGTGATCACCACGCATTACACGAATCTTAAATATTTCGCTACTACCGCCGCGGGGATTGTGAACGGTGCCATGTTGTTCGATGTGCAGAAAATACAACCTTTGTTCCGCCTCGAGACCGGCACGCCGGGTAATTCTTTTGCCTTTGAATTGGCGCGTAAAATGGGACTGCCTGAAGAGGTAGTGAAACTGGCCGAGAGCAAGGCAGGCGACCAGTACGTAAACATTGAGCGCAACTTGCGCGACATTGCCCGCAATAAACGTTACTGGGAAGAAAAACGCAGCCGTATACGCCAAACCGACAAGCATCTGGAAGATATTACGGCGAAATATGAGGGTGAGCTGACGGAAATACAAAGCCTGCGCAAGCAGATTATCAAAGAGGCGAAAGAGGAAGCCAAACGTTTGCTGGATGAGGCGAACAAACGCATTGAGCGCACGATTCACGAGATTAAAGAAGCGCAGGCGGAAAAAGAACGTACCAAAGCTGCCCGCGGGCAGGTGGAAGAGATGAAAAAGGCCTTGCAGGATGAGGCGCAGGCGGCTATTGATAAAAAAATAGAACGTAAGATTGAGCAGTTGAAGCAACGGCAGGAGCGCCGTGCACAACGCAAGAACGAAAAAAGTGCTATGCCGCCGGCAGCTTTGGCGAAGAAAGAAGAAGAACGGCCGCTGGCAGTGGGCGATAAAGTGCGCATGAAAGGCCAGGACGGTGTGGGAGAGGTATTGTCCGTAGCTGCCAAAAGGATCAATGTAGCTTTTGGCAGCATTATTACCAGCGTGACGCCCGACAGGTTGGAGCGCATTTCGGCCAATGAGTTCCGAAAGGTGGTGCGCAGTGCGCCGGCGGTGAAGCCCGGCGCCTCTGTGAATTTAATGGAGCGGAAACTGCACTTCAAACAGTCCATCGATGTGCGTGGCCAGCGGGTGGAGGAGGCTATCGACAACATCAACCGCTTTATTGATGAGGCGATGATGGTAGGTTGCGCCGAAGTGAAGATATTGCACGGCAAAGGTACCGGTGCATTAAAAGAAGAGATCCGTAAAATATTGCGCACCATCGGCGGCATCCGGTCCATTGCCGACGAGCATGTGGAATTTGGCGGCGCAGGCATCACGGTAGTGAAGTTTGATTAATTGAAAATGATGGAGAATTGAAAATGAATTACGAATTAGCATTTTCCCCTTGTCCCAACGACACCTTCATGTTCGATGCGATGGTAAACGGCCGTATCGACACTGAAGGGATGACTTTCGATGTGCATTTGGCCGATGTGGAAACGCTGAATCATGCGGCTATGCGGGGAGAATATGATATTACCAAATTAAGTTACCATGCGTATGCCTACGTGCAGGACCGTTACGAATTGTTGCCTTCGGGCAGCGCTTTGGGCTTCGGCAACGGGCCTTTGTTAGTGAGCCGTTGTCCCCTGCCGGATGAATTGCCGTCCACCTTGCGCGTGGCGATTCCCGGGCGTTATACTACGGCGGTGGCCCTGTTGAAAGCCGCCTATCCGCAACTGGATAATTTGCATGAATATGTGTTTTCCGACATTGAAGGCGCAGTGCTCCGCGGCGAAGCAGACGCCGGGGTGTTGATTCACGAAGGGCGGTTTACCTATGCGCAAAAGGGATTACAGCTAGTAGCCGACCTTGGCGCTTTGTGGGAACAACGTACGGAGATGCCCATTCCCTTGGGGGGCATTGCCGTGCGGAAGTCATTGTCCGGCGAGATAAAGCAAAAAATAGCGCGGGTGTTGCGCAGTAGTGTGGAATATGCCTTAGCCCATCCTGCCGCGAGTAGCGCCTTTGTGCGCGCACACGCACAGGAAATGGATGAAAAAGTGATACGGCAGCATATTTTGCTATATGTTAACCGTTTTTCCGTCAATTTAGGGGAAGAAGGCTGGCGGGCAGTGTCATTTTTTCTTAAAGTGTTAACCGGTAAATAAAATTATCCGTATTTTTGTTGTTGATTACATTAAATCTGCTGTTATGAATTGGCGCTTATCATTTTGGCTTAGTCTGTCCGTGTTAGTATTGGTGTTGATTATCACGGTTTTATTATTGAGTAGGGAGAAGTTTTCATTATCGCTTCATAGCATTACGGCCGGCGGCAGCGCTGCTTCTTACACAATGGAGATAGAGATGGGCGCCGAATGGGTGTTGCTGGCGTCGCCCGATGACGACTGGTGCCGTGTTGAACCCTATATGGGCAACGCAGGCGTTTCGAAAATTACAGTGTTTTTAGAAACGAATCATCTTTCGGAAGAACGGAAGGTGCAACTTGTTTTTTATGCGGGCAACGATTCAAAGGAATTTTTATTGAAACAGCAGCCGGCGGGAGTGTCAAAGCCGGATACGGTAAATTTCCGGGCAGGTACTGTCCCTGCGTCGGCAACTACAGTGGTGTCAACAGTGAAACCGGTATTGAAGCCCCGTCCGGCAATTCCGGAAAAAACCCGGCAGACTGCTACGGCTGTGAAATCCAAGCCTGCTCCGAAACCGGCGGTTAAACGGGTAACCGGCGGTTCTTCAGCTACCGCTACGCCTGTGGAACAAAAAGCGCCGGGCTCCGGGAAAGTATATATTCAGGATGTGTTGAAAGATCCTAAACCGGCACAGGAAGAGAAAGATAAGTATGCGAAAAAAGAACCGGTAAAACAAGCTAATTCTGTTGTCGAACCTTGTGTTCCGGCGGAAATATTTCAGGTGAAATCTACACCGGCCGGTAATGTGCGGGGCCTCACTTTCTCATTGACGAAATCGCAGCCGGCTATTTCTTATCGCCTTTATAGGGATGAAACGCCCATAAGTGGTTTTGTGCCGGGCAAAGACGACGGAAGTGCTATTGCTTTTCCGGACGCCCACACGGAACCGGGGGTCTATACGGTTAAAAGTGTAGCCGTGTCCGGCTATTGCGCCACCACCATGCTGGGCGGCGTCAAATTAGTGTCGAAAACAGATTGATTATCAGATAATTAATAATATTATTCTGATAAGGCTGTAAATATTAAGTATTCTGCCGGAGTTTATACTCCGGTTTTTTTGCTCTTGTCGAAAAAAATACCTATTTTTGCAGCGAGACCCCCTTAAAAAAGACTAATAATATTAAAAAATGAGTACTTTTCGACTACAAGCCCTAAAAGAATTTGCCACTCACCGTGCGGAACGCTTTTTTTCGATTAATGAGCGTTTATCCGATGTTTTTGCCGTAAACGTGTTCGACCGGGAGAAAATGAAGAAATATCTCTCTGCCGATGCTTATGAAGCCGTGCGCGCTGCCGTGGACGACGGACGGAAAATAGACCGCAAGATGGCAGACCAGATTGCTGCCGGTATGAAAACCTGGGCGCTGGAACATGGTGCTACCCACTATACCCACTGGTTTCACCCGCTGACCGACGTTACCGCCGAAAAGCATGAGGCGTTCATTGAACCCTCGAAAGCCGGCGGCGCCTTTGAGAACTTCCGCGGCGACCTGCTGGTGCAACAGGAGCCCGACGCCTCGAGCTTTCCCATGGGCGGCTTGCGCAACACCTTCGAAGCGCGCGGCTATTCGGCCTGGGATCCTTCGTCGCCCGCCTTCGTGTTGGGCGACACGCTTTGCATCCCCACGGTGTTCATCGCCTATACGGGAGAGGCGCTCGACTATAAAACGCCGCTTTTGCGCTCTATCGGCGCACTCGACAGGGCAGCCACGGCGGTTTGCAACTATTTCGACGAGCAGGTTGCGCGGGTAATTCCGCGACTCGGTATAGAGCAGGAGTATTTTTTGATAGATGACGCTCTTTATGCCGCCCGACCCGACCTGGTGATGACCGGGCGAACGCTTATGGGCCACGAAAGTGCGCGTAACCAACAACTCGAAGACCATTATCTGGGCTCGATCCCGACTCGCGTACTGGCTTTCATGACCGACCTCGAGAATGAGGCCCTGAAGCTGGGTATTCCTGTTAAAACGCGCCACAACGAAGTGGCGCCCAATCAGTTCGAACTGGCTCCGCTATACGAGGAGATGAATCTGGCGAACGACCACAACATCCTGTTAATGTCGCTCATGAAAAAAGTAGGTCGCAGACACCATTTCCGTGCGCTGTTGCACGAAAAGCCTTTCAAGGGTATCAACGGTTCGGGCAAGCACAACAACTGGAGCCTAGGAACAGACACGGGCGTAAATCTTCTCTCGCCCGGCAAAAGCCACGTCGAAAACCTGAGGTTCATAGTATTCCTTGTAAACACGATCATGGCGGTGTGGAAACACAACGGGCTTTTGAAAGCGACCATATCCTCGGCGACCAACGCCCACCGCCTGGGTGCG
>DBDM01000038.1:22785-24434 GCA_002293585.1 Bacteroidales bacterium UBA932 | reverse complement strand
AGAATTTAATAAATATATTCGGGCTATAAGTACAGAAAATTCACGACACTTTTATGCAAATTCTAAAATTTTATCAGCAGGAATATGAAGTTCTGTATTTAATTTTTTAGCGATATCAATGTTTATTCTCCGTTTCCCCCGCATTATTTCACTGACCCGCGCTTCATTTATTCCTATCATTTCTGCAAGCATTTTTTGTGTCAGATTCATTTTGTCCATTTCGCTACGAATACTGGAAACAAGCGGATTTACAGCGATAGGAAAAGCATAATATTCACTTTCCCATTTTCGCACCATTGCAGACAGACGGATATATTCATTCTTATCCGCTTCGGGCAATAATTCCATATCTCCGAGTTCTGCTCCTTTACCAATAATAAGATCCATCTGTCGGCAAATATTCCTGTATTCTTTTTCGTTGGCTATTGTTTTCATATCATTGAAGAATTTATTTTGTTATATTCTGCATGTGTGCCTGCAAAGCGAATATTAATTTCACCCGCAAAGAAAACCACTACCACAACAAGCCTATAAGTATTACCCCTGATATTAAATACATACCTGTTATTTTTCACGTAGTCAGCAGTTGGATAATCGGCTTTCAGTTCATGATGATTTTTCCACGATGCCTTTTCTATGTATTCCACCCATCTATTGATAGCATTTATACTGTCCGGATGCTTTTCCACGAATTCTGTTAATACATATCGTTGAGTAATATTCATTTATCCTTTTTTGAATTGCAAAAATAAGCAATTATTTCAGAATATGCAATCTTCTAAAAACTTTCAAAGAATGCAATTATTCAGAAAATAGAGTTAAAAAACTGTCTAATAAATATTTGTGGAGATGGCGGGAGTCGAACCCGCGTCCAAACAAATCATCCAAACGCTTTCTACATGCTTAGCTTTCGATTGGTTTTCGTCAACAGGCCGGACAAAAGCACCCTACCTGCTGCTTAGTTGCTGTTTTCTCATCGCGCTGTAGCAACATCGGCGCAACCAGCTCCAAAGGATGATACCCCACAATGCCCCGTCATTAAAGAGCCGAACAACGAAGCGGGATACTCGTCGGACCGGCAACCTTGGCCGGCCGGATTAAGGTAGTGTGCTTGGCAGACTACGCAGCGAGTGCATAAGAATTTTCGCCAGTTATGGCTTGTGTGTTGGGATTTACGAGCCACCATCACAACGCTCGGCATGCTTACGTTCCGATTCAATTTGCTGTCAAAACCAGAACATCCCCAATATGTCAATTAACGTGAAAGGTGAAGGGTGAAAAGGTAAATACATCTCGCGCCTTCCAACTCATCACTCATCACTTATCTCTCATCTCTTAATCAGCCTCTCCGCTATCTGCACGGCGTTCAGTGCAGCGCCTTTCTTAATCTGATCGCTCACACTCCAAAGCGTAATGCCACGCGGATTGGTAATATCTTTGCGGATGCGTCCCACATACACCGGATCCTTACCCGCCAAAAATAAGGGCATAGGATATTCCTTAGTCTCCGGATTGTCGATCACCTCCACCCCTTCGGCCGCTGCAAAAGCGTTACGCACTTCGTCCAAACTCAATTCGCGCTCGGTCTCCGCCCAGATGGACTCGGAATGGGCGCGCATCACCGGCACCCGCACACAGGTGGCGCTGAC
>DBDM01000038.1:18587-22689 GCA_002293585.1 Bacteroidales bacterium UBA932 | reverse complement strand
CTGTTCGCCTTGCGTCAATTGCTTATACTGTTCTTCCAACTCGGCCATTGCCGAAGCCCCCGCCCCACTGGCCGCCTGATAGGTCGACACGTGTACGCGTTTGATATGCGACAATTTTTCAATAGCATTCAACACCACCACCATCTGTATCGTTGTGCAGTTGGGGTTGGCAATCACCCGGCGCGGCGCATTGAAACAGTCCTGCGGGTTCACCTCCGGCACTACCAAAGGCACGTCGGCATCCATGCGGAAAGCGCTGGAGTTGTCAATCATCATGGCGCCGTGTTTGGTGATCGTCTTTTCAAACTCTCTGGACACACCGGCACCGGCCGACACCAAAGCAATATCCACCCCTTTGAAATCGTCGTTATGCTGCAATTCCTTCACGGTAATTTCCGCGCCCCGAAAAGCGTATTTCGACCCGGCACTACGTCCCGACCCGAACAATACCAACTCATCCAGCGGAAACTTTCGCTCCTCCAAAACACGCAGAAACTCCTGTCCCACAGCACCGCTAACGCCAACAATAGCTACTTTCATATTTCGTACTTTAAAAGCACAAAGTTAATGATTTTTACATTATTTACACATAAAATTTACCGGCGAATTGAAAAAATACCTATATTTGTGATAGTTAGACATCATATAACATGAAAACATTCTACGATATCCACATGCACGTCCTGAACTTGAGCCACCCTAACCTTTCAAGTTACTTGTTTCAGGAGGGACTGATTGACCGTTTGATAGACGGGAATATCAATGTGCTGACAAGGCTTGGGTTGGTAGGCGCAGCGTTGTTCCTGCCCAACCGCCTGTTAAAAAAAATCGTGAACAGGAAATTAACTTCGGGCCATCCTTCTCCTAAGGACGTTGTAGGCAATTGCCTTTCTTTCTTCGAAATTCCCACAGAGTACCAGTTGTTGGTGCTGGAACATTTTCTCAAGTCGGGACAGCCGAACAATTTCAATGCGCAGAAGCACCTGGAAATCAACGGAACGACTTACGACAAAATCCTGCTTTGCCCGCTGGTGATTGATTTTGGATATAAAAACATCGAGAACAGTGTGTTCTATAATCTCACGCCCAAGCGCCCTGTCATTAATCAGGTAAGCGATTTGCTGCACGCTATCCACATTTACTATCGTTTTCATCTGGATGTTAATGAGCAGCAAAAGAAAATGAAACTTTTGCCCATGACGAGCGATTACAACGCCCGTAAGCACGAAAAGCTGTTTGAAATATACCCCTTCATGGGCATAGATACCCGCAACTACCATTTCACGGATATAAAACGTTTCCTCAATAATTATTTTGGTAATTTTTCCGATACTGAATCAGGCAAGGCACGCCGGGAGCGGCTTTTCGAAAAAATGGGCATGCTGAACGGCAGCATGTACCGCAAAAATATTGATGCTGCCGACATCTTTGCAGGCATCAAACTGTATCCCCAATTGGGCTTTGACCCTTATCCCGATGATGCCAGAAGTTTGAAGAAAGTACAATATTTGTACCGGTTTTGTGTCGAACGACGTATTCCCATCATCACCCACTGCAGTAATTCCGGTTTTAAAGTCGGCGATTACAACGCATTTACACATCCCGAAAAATGGGCAAAAGTGCTGGAACAATATCCTGATTTAACGCTCAATTTTGCGCACTTCGGCGCCGAATCCAAATCGAATCAACGGCAATGGCGCAACCACATCATTGACTTAACCCGTCAATATAAAAATGTATATACCGACATTTCATGCAACAACATGACACCGGAATATTACAAAGAATTGGCGGATTTATTGCAGCCGAAAGCCAATAAAAAAATCAACGTAGCTAATCCCGAATTATATAAAAGGGTATTATACGGCTCGGATTTCTCTATCAACCTGCTGGCATCCAAAACAAATTCCTACAACGAATACCTGAAATGCTTTGCCGATGCCGGATTGCCGCACGCCAATGATTTGTGCGAATACAACCCCGAGCGGTTTTTATTTGGGGAATAAAATAGCACGTAGAGCGGATTAAATCTTCACACTGTCGAGATAGACAGTGTCGGGGCAGAGGTCGGCGTTATTGTTCCACTGTATCGTACCTAGAAATGGATGCACGCTATTGAACATTGCCGGGTCACGCAGAGCGCGGAAAATACCGCGGTCGAGCCAGGGCTTCATGTCGAGAATACCTTCCTCACCGTTGTCGAACCACAGGTGTAAGGTATAGTCCAGTTCGGGCGTTACCCTCACTACATCAGGACTTGTTCTTCCAATCATAGCTGTCTATTTTAAAGGTTCAATGGGGAAAATATTCTTTTCACTGGTAGCCAGTTCCCAGTCGGCCATCAGTTCATCGGCGTGCAGCGTTATCCACGCCTGCACCAGCCGCAGTTGGGGCGTTTTCAGCGTTCCGCTCATCAATTCACCGTCGGGAATGGAGAACGACGCCTTGTCGCCCTGATACCGGACGTGGATGTGTGGCTTGTGATGCTGCTTATTATCCCCATAAAACATGGAGATGATAATGCCGTAAAACATTGAAAGTATNNCATAATCCTTGCGTATTAATTACCCCGCAAAGATACGCATTTTTTCATAAACGCAAAAGCCGGAGCTACGATTACACAAAATAACTTTCACTTAATCAACTGTTTTGCATTATATCCAACATTTTTGTATCTTTGCACAATTAATTTACATTCAAATGAGCAACCCCGTGACTGAACCCGCCAATGAGCGGACACTGAATTTTATTGAAGAAATCATTGAAGCCGACCTGGCATCGGGCAAGCATAAAAGCATTATGACCCGCTTCCCGCCGGAGCCTAACGGTTACCTGCATATCGGCCACGCCAAAAGTATTTGCCTGAACTTCGGCTTAGCCAAAAAATACGGCGGCAAAACCAACCTCCGCTTCGACGACACCAATCCGGTAAAAGAAGATACGGAATATGTAGATTCTATCAAAGACGACGTGCGGTGGCTGGGCTTTGAGTGGGCCAACGAATTGTATGCCTCCGATTATTTTCAACAATTATATGACTGGGCTGTAGCCCTTATCAATAAAGGGCTGGCGTATGTAGACGACCAAACACAGGAAGAAATACGCCTGACGCGCGGCACGGTGACCAATCCGGGCAAGGAAAGCCCCTGGCGCAACCGCAGCGTGGNNTGTTTACCCGCATGAAAAACGGCGAATTCAAGGACGGCGAGAAAGTGCTGCGCGCCAAGATTGACATGGCACACCCGAACATGCTGATGCGCGACCCTATCCTCTACCGCATCATCCACACCGGCCACCACCGCACAGGCGACCGGTGGTGCATCTATCCGATGTATGACTACGCCCACGGGCAAAGCGACTCGATAGAGCAGATTACCCACTCCATTTGCACGCTGGAATTCGACGTGCATCGCCCGCTCTACGACTGGTTCATAGAAAAATTAGACATTTTCCCTTCTCATCAATATGAATTTGCCCGCCTCAACCTCACCTACACCATCATGAGTAAGCGCAAATTATTGGAACTGGTGAAAAACAATTATGTGAACGGCTGGGACGACCCGCGCATGCCCACCATTTGCGGACTGCGCCGCCGCGGCTATACGCCGGAAAGCATACGCCTGTTTGCCGAAAAGGTAGGCGTGGCGAAGCGCGACAATATGATTGACCTTTCGCTGCTGGAATTTTGCGTGCGCGAAGATTTGAACAAGCGCGCCAACCGCGTGATGGGCGTTATCAATCCGGTGAAAGTAGTCATCACCAATTTCCCGGAAGGAAAAGTGGAGATGATGGATGCGGTGAACAACCCGGAAGATGAAAGCGCCGGTAAACGCCAAATACCCTTCTCCCGCGAACTCTACATCGAACATGATGATTTTATGGAAAACCCGCCGAAGAAATATTTCCGCCTCTCACCGGGCACCGAAGTGCGACTGAAATACGCCTACATCATCAAATGCGAAGAGGTGATTAAAGACGAGCTGGGCAATGTTACAGCACTGCGCTGCACCTACGATCCGGAAACACGCAGCGGCGGCGCCAGCAACCGTCAGGTGAAAGGCACCATACACTGGGTATCGGCGGCACAAGCCGTTCCTGCGGA
>DBDM01000038.1:17215-18517 GCA_002293585.1 Bacteroidales bacterium UBA932 | reverse complement strand
TCGTTAAAAGATGTACAGCCCGGCGTCAACGTGCAGTTTGAACGGTTGGGCTACTTTATCCCCGATAAGGACAGTAGGCCGGACCAACTCATTTTCAACCGCACGGTGACACTAAAAGACGCTTGGGCTAAAATGACTGCGAAATAAATTAACTCAACTTATGTATCGTTAATCCGCTACGCAATTTAGGTTCAAACCAGGTGGTTTTCGGAGGCATGATATTGCCCGTGTCGGCAATGTCGATCAGCTGTTTCATCGACACAGGATAGAGCGCAAAGGCCGCTGCCATTTCGCCGCTGTCTACACGTTTTTTCAATTCACCCAAACCACGGATACCGCCCACAAAGTCGATACGTTTCGACACACGCAGGTCACCCAGGTTCAGAATTTTGTCGAACACCAGATTAGACAGCACCGTAACGTCGAGCACACCAATGGGGTCGCCATCGTTATACGTGCCTTTCTTCGCCGTGAGCGAATACCATTGACCGCCGAGGTACATAGCAAAATTATGCAATCCGGCCGGTTGGTAAATCTCCGCTCCCTTTTCCGCCACATCAAATGACTCTTTCAATTTCTCGATAAACTGCGCGGGTGTCAATCCGTTCAGGTCTTTCACCACACGGTTGTAGTCGATAATTTTCAGGTGACTTTCGGGGAAGATCACCGCCATGAAATAATTGTACTCCTCATCGCCGCGGTGATTGGGGTTCTGCTTGCGTTTCTCCAGTCCCACCAAAGCCGCTGCTGCGCTGCGGTGGTGACCGTCGGCCACATACATGGCAGGAATAGTCGCAAAAATCTCCGTGATGCGTTTGTTGGTCGCCTCATCATCAATGACCCAGAAATGGTGTCCGAAGCCGTCTTCCGCCACAAAATCATATTCGGCGGGTTTGCCTTTTACGATTTTCTCCACAATATCGTTCATTTCCTTCACGTCGGGATAAGCAAAGAACACCGGCTCCACATTGGCATTCTGTATGCGCACGTGGATCATGCGGTCTTCTTCTTTATCCTTGCGGGTCAATTCATGTTTCTTGATACGCCCTTCGAGATAATCGTCTACATTAGCGCAGGCCACCAAGCCGTACTGGGTGCGGCCTTCCATGGTTTGTGCATAGATGTAATACATCTCTTTGGCGTCTTGTTTCAACCAGCCTTTTTCCTGNNTCCTGCCATTTTTTGAGGTTCTCCACAGCTTTATCATACGCCTGCTGTGAATGTTCATCAATAATAGGCCGGAAATCAATTTCCGGTTTGATAATGTGCAACAGGGACTTCTCCCCTGCTTCGGCCTGCGCG
>DBDM01000038.1:17037-17181 GCA_002293585.1 Bacteroidales bacterium UBA932 | reverse complement strand
AAAGGTTTAATTTTTACCATAATCTTACTTATTCACCTGAAACGTTTTATCTCCGGTTTTTAGGAATTTCACAATCTGGTTGGCAGCAGCGAGACCTGCATTGATGTTGGCTTCGGCCGTTTCGGCGCCCATCTTCTTAGGCGT
>DBDM01000038.1:0-17007 GCA_002293585.1 Bacteroidales bacterium UBA932 | reverse complement strand
ATTTCAGATCTTCGCGCTCGGTCATCACTTTCACCAGCTCTTCTTCGTTAATCACTTCCTTGCGGGCAGTGTTCACTAAGCAGCCGCCTTTAGGCATGCGCGACAACAAAGCGTGCCCGATAGATTTTTTCGTCTTGTCGTTGGCCGGAATGTGCAGCGACACGTAGTGACAGGTGCTGTACAGGTCTTCAATGGTAGCGCATACTTTCACCCCGTCTTTTTCGATGGTTTCTTTAGACACAAAAGGATCGAAGGCGTACACTTCCATGCCGAAACCTTTACCGATCAACGCCACTAAGCGGCCTACATTACCGTAAGCGTGAATACCCAATTTCTTACCCTTGAGTTCACTGCCGGTGCCCGACTGGAAGGTATTACGGGCCATATATACCATCATGCCCAAGGCCAATTCGGCCACGGCATTGGAGTTTTGTCCCGGCGTATTCATCGCCACAATATTGCGGGCGGTGCAGGCAGCGAGGTCGAGGTTATCGAAACCGGCGCCGGCGCGCACTACTATTTTCAGATTCTTAGCCGCTTCAATCACTTCTTTCGTCACCTTGTCGGAGCGCACAATCAGCGCGTCAACATCGGCAACGGCTTTATAGAAGTCGTTCACATCGGTATATTTTTCGAGCAGCACCGTTTCAATTCCGCCTTGCGTGAAGATATCCTTGATACCTTCAACAGCAGCCTTGGCAAAAGGCTTATCTGTTGCTATTAATGCTTTCATGTTTTTACAGTTTACAGTTTACGCTTTTAATTTTTCAAAATCCTGCATGCACTGCACAAGCGCTTTCACACTTTCGATGGGGCAGGCGTTGTAGGTCGATGCGCGGAAGCCGCCCACAGAGCGGTGTCCTTTGATGCCCACCATGCCGCGTTCTTTGGCGAAGGTCATGAATGCTTCTTCTTTATCCTCATGTCCCTTGTTCATCACGAAACAAATGTTCATCAACGAACGGTCTTCCTTCTCAGCAGTGCCTATAAACATTGGGTTGCGGTCAATTTCATTGTACAACAATGCAGCTTTTTCCAGGTTCATTTTATACATCACGTCCAAACCGCCCAGGTCTTTCACCCATTTCAGCGTTTCGTGCATCACAAAAATCGAGAACACCGGAGGCGTGTTGAACATAGAATTATTCCTCGGATCCTTTGCATCAAAATGCGTGCGGTAGTCGATCATGGTAGGCAGGGTGCGTTGTACCTTACCCAGCACATCTTCGCGAACAATCACAAAAGTAACACCGGCAGGGCCAACGTTCTTTTGCGCACCGCCGTAGATCAACGCATACTTCGACACATCTACCGGACGACTCATGATATCCGACGACATATCGGCCACCAGGTTGATCGGACAATCAATGTCCTTATGGATTTCCGTTCCGTAAATCGTGTTGTTCGTGGTGATATGGAAATAATCCGCATCCGTAGGAATAGTGTAGCCTTTCGGAATATAGTTAAATGTCTTGTCTTCGGAAGAGGCTACCACTTCCACTTCGCCGAAATTCTTGGCTTCTTTCGTGGCTTTCTTCGCCCACACACCGGTTACTAAATAAGCAGCTTTCTTGTTCAGCAGGTTCATCGGCACATTGCAAAACTGTGTGCTGGCACCGCCGCCGAGGAACAACACGCGATAACCTTCCGGAATTTTCAGCAGGTCTTTCCAGAGTTGTTCGGTTTCCGCCATAATACGCTCCCAGCCCGCCGTGCGGTGAGAAATTTCCAAAAGGCCAACGCCGGTTCCGTCGAAATCACGGATAGCATTGATAGCTGATTCAATGGCCACTTTCGGCAACACGCAGGGGCCTGCGTTGAAGTTGTGTACTGTTTTCATGATTAAGTTAAAGTTTTTATGTTTATTTTTAATATCAATTTACACATATAAACCTCAAAATTATGAAAAATATTTTATAAAAGCAAACTTTTTGGTTACAATTTGCAACATGCACACTATTAACTATATTCTACTATTATTCTCAAATTATGCGTCCAGCTCAATTTTGCAGCCACTGCCTGCAAAATTCGCTCAATCAATTCACTTTCTTCGCAATAATCTTTAAATGCTTCACGTCCGTGAGTTTTTCGCAGTAGTGACAGGTCAACACGATACCGGCATCGGTTTTGACCGTGCGGAAACGGGAAACCACCGGCTGATGGTTGGTTACGCAATTAGGATTGAAGCACTTGGCTATCCCTTCGATGGTATCGGGTACGCTCACCTGGCGCTTTTCTACCACCTTGTAGTTGCGGATCACATTGAATTTAGCTTCCGGCGCGATGAGGGCTATACGGTTGATATCATCGTCCTCAAAGAAACGGTCGCTGATCTTAATGATAGCTTTACTACCCAATTGTTTACTATCCAAATTCATGCCGAACGTGACCTGACTCTCGCAGGCGTCCAGCTTGAGAATTTCTATCACCTTGAATAATTGAGATGAAGGAATGCGGTCGATAACCGTTCCGTTCTTGATGGCGCTGACTTTGAGGTGTTTTTCGTTTTCCATAATCGTAAAGTGTTAAGTGTAAAGCGTTAGGCGTAATTAACAAGAAGCACTTCACGCTTCACGTCTTACGCTTAACAGATAATCAATAATTGCCATGCGAGTGAACACACCGTTGCGCGCCTGTTCGAAATAGTAAGCTTTGGGATTATTGTCCACGTCGGCATTAATTTCATTCACGCGGGGCAGCGGATGCAGGATACGCAGGTTGTCGCGCGTATTTTTGAGCATGCTGTTTTTCAACTCATAAACATTTTTCACCTTCTCATACTCTATCGAATCATGGAAACGTTCCCGCTGCACACGAGTCATGTAAAGGATATCGGTGTCGTTAATATTTTCTTCAAGATTGGTATGTTCGCTGAACGACAGTCCGCGCTCTTTCAGGTAATTTTTATATTCATCGGGCATCTGCAATTCGGGAGGCGCAATGAATTTAAAGCGGGTGTTGAAGTGCGACATAGCCTGCAGCAAGGAATGCACCGTGCGGCCGTATTTCAGATCGCCCACCATAGTGATGGTAAGATCGTCGAGCCGGCCCTGCGTTTTTTGTATGGAATACATATCAAGCAGGGTTTGCGACGGATGTTGGTTGGCGCCGTCGCCGGCATTCACCACAGGCACTTTAGACACTTCGGAAGCGTAACGGGCGCTGCCTTCCAACGGATGCCGCATAACAATAAGGTCGGCATAATTCGACACCATCATGATCGTATCTTTGAGCGTTTCGCCCTTGCTGACACTGGTGTTGCCGGCATCGGAAAAGCCCACCACGCGGGCGCCTAAACGGTTGGCCGCCGTCTCAAAGCTCAGGCGGGTGCGGGTCGACGGCTCAAAAAATATCGCCGCCACTACCTTGCCTTTCAGCACGGGCTGATGATGGTCGCGTTCGAAATCAGCTGCACGCTCCATGATGTAGAGGAGTTCCTGTTTCGAAAAATCGTGGATGGAGATTAATGATTTCAAAATTTAAAGATTTAAAAATTCAACGTGTTAACTTTACTCAGGGGCACTGCGATCTTGAACTCGCATTCGTTATCAAAGTGTTGTTCTATAATGTCAATATGCTCGTCTTTGAGACGCTTCATCACCGTATTCATCTCCACGTAGGGGAATTTTACGGTCATAATTTCTTTGGCGATTTTTTCCACCACCTGTGCATGCACTAAAGCATCGACAGTGGCGGAACGATACGCGTTGATCAATCCGGGAACCCCCAACTGGATGCCGCCGAAATAGCGCACTACCANNCCACCAGTATGTTCGTCAACTCCTGCGACAACAACTGTCCCAGTATCGGTTTCCCGCCGGTGGACGAAGGTTCGCCGTCGTCATTAGCCCGCCACTGCTCACCGTCAAGGCCTATACGGTAGGCGTAGCAATGGTGCCGCGCGTCAAAAAATTCCTTCTTCAATTGTTGGACGTGTTGTTTTACTTCTGCTTCGGTATCAATGGGAAAAGCATACGACAGGAAACGGCTTCCTTTGTCTTTGTACAGGCCGGTAGCAGGACCCGCAATGGTTCTATAGCTATCTTTTCCTTTATTCACAAAAACAGCCCCAATATTAACCGGATTTCGGGTATAAAAATAAGTTTTTTATCTTTGCGGCGCAAATTAAATTGAAAATTGAAAATTGAAAACTGAAAACTGCATTAATAATCAACGATTTAAATTATCAACAATTAAGTAAATAATCAAATTTATAACATGTACAATCTATTAAAAGGAAAACGCGGGCTGATTTTCGGCGCCCTGAATGATAAATCAATAGCCTGGAAAGTGGCGGAGCGCGCTCACGAAGAAGGGGCTACTTTTGTGCTGACCAACACGCCGGTGTCCATGCGACTGGGCACCATTGACCAATTGGCTGAAAAATGCGGTACGGTAGTCATTCCGGCCGATGCCACAAAGGTAGAAGACCTGGAAAATTTAGCGGTTAAAGGAATGGAACAGCTGGGTGGAAAGTTCGATTTTGTGCTGCACTCCATCGGGATGTCGCCCAATGTGCGCAAAGGCCGCACCTATGATGACCTTGATTATAATTACCTGCAACAAACACTGGATATTTCGGCGATTTCTTTTCACAAGGTATTGCAAGTGTGCCGTAAACTCGACGCCATCAACGACTGGGGATCGGTGGTCGCCCTCTCCTACGTGGCGGCGCAGCGCACGCTCTATGGCTACAATGATATGGCCGACGCCAAGGCCATGCTCGAATCCATTGCCCGCAGCTTCGGCTATATCTACGGCCGCGAAAAACGTATACGTATTAATACCATATCGCAATCGCCGACTATCACTACTGCCGGCAGCGGCATTATGGGCTTCGATAATCTGGTGGATTTTGCCGACCGCATGAGTCCGCTGGGCAACGCCAATGCCGACGAATGCGCCAATTACGTGATCACGCTATTCAGCGACCTTACGCGCAAGGTGACCATGCAAAACCTCTTCCACGACGGCGGTTATTCCAGCATGGGCATGAGCCTCCGCGCCATGAAAATTTACAACGAAGGATTGGAATACAGGGACGTGAAGAAATAATTGAAAATTGAGAGTTGAAAATTGAAAATGAAAAAAATAAATCTTTAAATTTTTAAATCTTCAAATCTTTAAACTGCCAAATCTCTTAGTCACTTAACTACCCTAAGTACGATTTAAGCAACTTACTGCGGGTGCTGTGGCGCAAGCGGCGAATGGCTTTCTCTTTGATCTGACGCACGCGCTCGCGGGTCAGGCCGAAATGTTCGCCGATTTCTTCCAGCGTCATTTCCTGTCCGTTGATACCAAAGAAGTATTTTACAATATCACGTTCACGTTCCGTGAGTGTCGACAAGGCGCGGTCGATCTCTCGCGACAACGATTCATTGATCAACCCGCGGTCGGCATTAGGCGAGTCGTTATTCACCAATACATCAAGCAGGCTATTATCTTCGCCGTCAACAAAAGGAGCGTCCACCGAAACGTGACGACCGGACACGCGGAGCGTGTCGGAAATTTTTTCGCGGGGAATTTCGAGAATGGTAGCCAGTTCTTCGGGCGAGGGCGTGCGTTCATGCTCCTGCTCAAATTTGGCCAAAGCCTTATTAATTTTATTAAGCGAACCTACCTGATTCAGCGGCAGGCGCACGATACGTGATTGTTCGGCTAAAGCTTGCAGAATGGATTGGCGAATCCACCACACAGCATAAGAAATGAATTTAAATCCGCGGGTTTCATCAAATTTTTCAGCAGCTTTAATCAGTCCCAGATTGCCCTCATTGATCAAGTCGGGCAGGCTCAAGCCCTGATTTTGATATTGTTTGGCCACCGACACCACAAAACGAAGATTGGCGCGTGTCAATTTCTCCAAAGCCTCTTGATCGCCTCGCTTGATCCGCTGCGCTAATTCCACCTCTTCTTCTACGGAAATAAGTTCCTCACGGCCAATTTCCTGAAGATACTTGTCAAGTGAGGCGCTCTCACGGTTAGTTATTGATTTTGTGATTTTTAGCTGTCTCATAAATACAATGATGGTAAAGTTTGCAAAGTTACAAACAAATCTGCGAAATACAAAATTTATATTTATTTTTGCCCCATGTTTTTTTCAAAGAAATATCGCTTCCTGTTCTTCGACCTCGACCATACGTTGTGGGATTTCAACGCTAATGCAATGGATTGCATCAATGATCTTTTTCATGAATACGAGCTGCAACAAAAAGCCGGGTTCACGGCTTTTTTTGAAACTTATGAACGGCACAATAAACGTTTATGGGCTGAATATGAGGCTGGTAATCTAAAAAAAGAAAGTTTGCGCACATTACGTTTCCATCTGACATTCAAAGAGTTTGGCATTAACGATTATGTACTGGCCGAACGGTTCGGGTTGGCGTACATTCAACGCTGTCCGCTGAAAACCAAACTATTTCCCCATACCATAGAATTATTAAACTATCTTCGGCCTAAATACCGGATGGCAATTATTTCCAACGGCTTCCCCGAAGTACAAAGCATAAAATTAGAAACTTGTGGCATAAAACATTATTTCGAAAAAGTATTTACCTCAGAACTTGTTGGTTACCAAAAGCCGAGACCGGAAATTTTCCATGCCGCTGTCACTGCTTTTCATGCCGAAAAGAAACATTGCCTCATGATCGGCGATAGTTGGGAACATGACATAAACGGAGCTCAACTCTTTGGTATTGACCAGGTTTTCTTTAATCCCGAAGAAAAAAAGGCCGGCAAAACACCGGCAACTTATGAAATAGTCTCACTACAAGAACTTTTTAATATTTTGTAGTAAAAAATTTGGAGATATAAAAAAAAGCCTTACCTTTGCGGTGCAAGGCACCTTTGTTGCTAAAAATTAGCCTGATATGAAGTCACATATACACATAATAACGTCCCTCATTCTACTGGTGATATTGCCGATGCAAATTTCGGCGCAAAATCCCCAATCGCTGCCCGACAGTTTGCAAAATGATACGGAACAAAGTTTCATTTTAGTCCCCACCGCCGCCGCCTCTCCTTTTCCGGCTTTCTATTTAGTAGATACTACTTTATCGACCCTCGTGGTAGATGAGGGACTAAGCATTCAAGTAGAATTGCACAAGGTTGACTTTATGGCAAAAACCGACTATAAACACACTCCTAAGCGAAGACCTAAAGAGGAAATTGCCGTTTTACCGCGCCGGAAAGACGGTGTCACCCTACCCGATGTACAGACAAAGAAACTTACACTTTAAAGGGAACTGATGCTTTGCACGGCCACTAACCGGTCATACTTATCGCGCGTCCCACGATAATACACAAATACCGTATAATAATTTTCCGTTTCGGAAAAACAGCCTTCAATGGCAGTAAAGTCTACTGTTCCGTTATTCCCGACATACACATACCGGTAATTATAATAGCCCTGTTTCAACGGAACATTCAACTCATAGGCCTGCGTTTCATGATTATAAAACATCCGAAAGGCCGGCTGCAACGCCCAATTCGACAATTCTCCGAACACATACACCTGCCCTTCATGCAGTTCATCCGTTTTCAGGGTGAAGCCGGTAGCTACATACTCCGCCTCAAGTTGACGGTTGCCCATACGGTAGGCCTCAACATGAAACTTCCCGTTGATATCGTCATGAAAAAGATAGGGACGGCCGGTTCCCGGCCTGTCAACATTCAGTAAGGCATAAGGAAAACCTTGTCCGTCATAGCGTACGGTCGTCACGCCCTGCGCACCGAAATCAAGGGTGCGCGTATCGAAAATTCGAAATTCATTGCCGCCGGGATAAAAATTTCTGTCGGTAAAAGTATACGATACTTCGTCCCTGTCGACAAACACCGGCTTAGGCGGATCAATGCCGGGTACCGAAATGCCGTTCTGCGTCACCCGCACCTTCAATTCTTTGTAAGCATCGCGCACAGGCAGGGAAGCATGCTTCACCGAAAACTCCAATTGCTGCAAACACTTTTCGCCCGTCTGCACAGGCGTGCGCATACGCAAAGGCACTTCCACCACCCTGTTTTCATACAATGAAAAACGGCAAACCAGCACCGGCGCGGATCGGTCGTCTTCATAAATCTTCAACAAATAATTTCCCGACGCCTTGAACCGGACATCCTTATTGGGAATGCGCAGTTCATAGTGCATGTAATTTATTTTGGTTTGAAACGATAAAGCGTAATCACGCAACGGATTTTCTTCAAAGCCGTCAAGATAATCAGCGAAAAAAAGGCCATCTTCCCGCCAGTCGGCATCGCAATGCACTATCGTGTAATTCAGGGGTGCACGTTCTTCATTCAAGTCATCAAACCACAACGTAAGCTGCTCTGTTCCATTGAGCTCCATTACCTGATCCGACTGCTCATTATCCCCCACAAAGAACTGCACGCTACGAATATCTTTATCCTGCGCCGAACAATGGATAATTGATAATGGATAATTGATAATGAATAACAACAAAAAAATAAGTCGATACATAGCTCATTATTTTCAACAAAGATAGGTATCATTTTCAATTATCAATTACCCACTCTCAATTATTTTTGTATCTTTGCCTTCATGTCGTTAGATATCTATAACGCATCGGCGGGCTCCGGGAAGACTTATACGCTCACCCGTGAATACCTGCAATGGTTGTTGTCGCAACCTTCGGCAGGACTTTTCCGTTCATTGCTGGCGGTGACTTTTACCAACAAAGCCGCCGGCGAAATGAAAAGCCGCATATTAACTACACTGAATAAGCTATCAGCCGGAAAGGATAAAGATTTGCAGGAACAACTGGCCGCTACGGCCGGCATCACGCCGGAAGCTTTACAACAACGCGCCGTCGCGCTGCGTACCGCCATCCTGCACGATTATTCGCACTTCGCCGTATCTACCATCGACAAATTTTTCCAAAAAATTATCCGCGGCTTCATGCACGAAGCCGGCCTGCTGCCCGGATTTACGGTAGAACTCGACACCAATCGACTGCTCGATGAAAGCATAGAACGCCTGCTGCAAGCGTCGGGCGCCAATGCGCAACTCCGGCAATGGCTCGGCACGCTGGTGGAACAACGCATGGACGACGGACGACACTGGGACATACGGGGCGGACTGCGCGATATAGGCCGGGAAGTATTCAAAGAATCATTCCAGCGCATGGGCGAAGCGTTCCGGGAAAAACTCACCGATAAAAAGTTTTTATCCGGATATATCCGCGAAATAAAAAACATCACAGCAAAATTCGAACAGCAAATGCAGCAAACCGGCCGTTCCGCCTTACAGATCATGAAAGATAACGGCCTTACGGAAAATGACTTCAAATACAAAAATTCAGGGTTCATTCACCATTTTCATAAAATTACAGAAGGCGACTATGAGCCGAAAAGCCGCACCGTAGAAGCCATCGGTAATCTTGAGAAATGGTACGGCAGCGATAAAACGAAAAACGGACAGATTGATGCCGTGTATCCCTTGCTGAACCCACTGTTAGTGCAATCGGTGACATTGTACGAAGAACAATTTACGGACTACAATACGGCGCGGGAGATCCTGAAAAACATTTACGACATGGGATTGCTGGCAGACATCGCCGACAATATCACCCACTTGGAAGCCGAAGAAAACAGCCTATCCATCAACGATTCCTTGCTTTTATTATTCAAACTGATCGATCACAGCGACACCCCTTTCATCTACGAAAAAACAGGGGCGCAGTTTCACTCATTCATGCTCGACGAGTTTCAAGACACCTCATCCATGCAATGGAACAGTCTAAAACCACTACTGCTGAACAGTCTGGCGGCAGGCGGGAAAGCATTGGCGGTAGGCGATGTGAAACAATCGATCTACCGTTGGCGCAATGGCGACTGGCGCATTCTGGCCTATCAATTGGATGAAGACTTCAACGCTTACGGCACACGGCACATTACGCTCAACACGAACTGGCGCAGCAGCCGGACAGTGGTGGACACCAACAACCGGATATTCGCCGGACTGTCCGGACTGCTTCAACAACGGCTCAACAACGCGCTGGCCGAAGCCGGCATCACCGACGAAAACGATCCGCTGTACCGCGCCATCACCCATTCATACAAAGATGCTTCACAACAAACAGCGCCCGGAAAGGAAAAAGGCGGTTATGTGTGTGTAGAACATATTAAAAGTACGGACGATTCCACCGCACAGGAAATAGCCCTGCAACGCTTGCAGGAAACCGTGGCAGAACTCATACACCGCGGTTACGCCCTGTCGGACATTGCCGTGCTCGTACGTTCCAACAAACAGGGACAAGTGGTGGCCGACGCCTTGCTGCAAAAAGGTTTCAGCATCATCTCCCAGGATTCGTTGTTCATTTCACGGTCGCCGGTCGTGCAATTCATCACTGCCACGCTCTACGCCGTGGCGCATCCCAACGATAACATCAACCGCTACGTGGCCACCCGTTACCTCAGCGCCAGGAGCATCAGCGAAAAAGACTACGAAAAACGCCTGCAAACCTTATCACAACTACCCTTGATAGAGGCCGTAGAAAATATTATCCAATGGTTCGAACCGGATGATATTTCCGGAGAAATGCCGTTTATACAGGAACTGCATGATATCGTACTGCAATATGCGAGCAAAGAAACCAACGATATTTTTTCATTCGTGGAATGGTGGAAGATCAATGGTGATCAAAAAACCTTGCAGGTGACCGACGAACACGACGCTATCCGTATTCTCACTATTCATAAATCAAAAGGCCTCCAATTCAGGGTTACCATAGTGCCGTTCTGCAACTGGCCTTTGGAGCCGCAATCCGGCACCTTGCTTTGGGTCAGCAGCACACAAGCGCCGTTCAACCAAATCCCCCACCTGCCGTTGAATTACAGTAAATCATTAGCTAACACACACTTTAGCTACGATTATGCCCTTGAAAAAACACAATCCTACATCGACAACCTCAACCTCCTGTACGTAGCGCTCACACGCGCTGAAGACGAACTCTATGTCTTTTGTCCCGAACCGGCAAAGAAAGACTATACCATAAACAGTGCCTTGGCAGAACTATGGCCGGAAGAAAAAACCGAAACCGGGCAACGGGAACCGATAGCAGCAAAACAGGAAAAGAAAACCGTAGACACCTGCGCACTTAACGATTATCCCTCCTACCCCTATTTGAACCACCTGCGGTTAAAACACCGCGATGAAGCGACAAAAGACTGGGAATCAAAAAGTTTACGCGACTACGGCATTCTCATGCACCGCGCTTTTTCGGCCGTCCGGACACCCGAAGATATTGATCCGGCAGTTGATGCGCTGGTGCAGGACGGTTTTGTCCCGAACGATCCCGGCGTGACGGCGCAGCTCCGGAAGGAAATTACCGAAGCCATACAACAACCCGGAGTACAAAGATGGTTCGACGGTAACAAACAGACACTCACCGAAATGAACATCCTGCTGCCCGGCGATAGTGAAGAAATGCACCAGTTGCGTCCCGACCGCGTTATGCTCAACCGGGACGAAGTGGAGGTAGTAGACTACAAATTCGGCGAATTGGAAGACAAAGCACACCTCGAGCAGATAAAACGCTATATATCATGTTTATACGAAATGGGATACACGGTAGTGAAGGGCTATTTATGGTACGTAAACAAGCAAAAGATAACAATTGTTGATAATAATTAACGATTTATCTCAGAGCTTTTTGTATATAAATTCTCAAAAATGTTTATCTTTGTAGTTTATAATGTATTCTTCCGGTATGATCTTTGCGCATATTAAAAAGTATCTATTCCATATCCTGATCTTGTTATTACTGCCTTGCAGTTCTCTATTTGCCCAACAGGATATGCAATACAGCCAGTATGTTTTCAACTATCTTGTAATAAATCCTGCTTATGCCGGCTATAAAGAAGCGCTCAACCTGCAAGCCTTCGGGCGTATGCAATGGACAGGCGTTTCGGGCGCTCCGAGCGTATATTCTATTGCGGCCGACGCTTCGGCTACACGCGAAAACAATGTAGGTTGGGGCGGACAAATTGTTAATGAAACCCGAGGAGCAACCAACCTGTTTTCTTTATTCGGCACTTATGCTTACCGTATACGGCTCAATCAGCGCGACGACCGGTTATCCATCGGACTAAGCGCCGGGGTCACCCAGTGGCAAATTGACCGCAGTAAGCTAATCCACAGTGACCCTTCAATGGCTTCCAATCCTTACATTGACCAGCTTTCACCGGAATGGCGCCCCGATTTCCGCTTCGGGGTCTATTATTCCACGCCTTTTGTTTTTGCAGGCGTATCGGTAACCAACCTGTTCGCCAACTTCTCCTCTGCCCAAAAAGTACCGCACCTCTACGTTTCCGCCGGCGGTATCATACAATTAAGCGACAATATTACACTGAAACCATCATTCCTGTTACGTGAAGATTTCAACGGCCCGGCAAACATGGACATCAATGTAATGGGACTTATATTAAAAGGAATATGGGTAGGGGTTTCTTATCGCCAGGGTATCTATTTCGGTTATAAAGACATTCATGACCCTACCAGCGCACAGAGTACCAATGCAATTTCTCTCCTGGGCGAATTGAAGATCTTTAAAAATTTAAGTATAGGTTACGCTTATGACATCAGTCTGAACGGATGGCCCGGCACTCATGAGTTCGCCCTCAGCTACACCATACAGCCTAAACGCCTTGTATACTCTAACCCACGTTATTTCTAGCCCAAACTTATGAAGAAGATTTGCATATCGTTAATATGTCTAACCATTTGTTTGTCGGCCACAGCACAAACAAACGCAGTTATGCAGCGAGCTAAAGACCGTGTAAAACAATTCGAATACAATGACGCCATCAAACTGTTGGAAAAAAACGTCAATAGCAGGACGGCCAAAGTAGAGGCGCTCGAAATTGTGGGCGATTGCTACCGGCTGCTGGGCAATAAAGACAGAGCATTGACCTATTACAAGAAAGCCATTGCCATGGAAGGCGTTTCGCCCGAAGTATACAGATATATGGGCATTCTTCTTCTCAGTCAGGGGAAATATGAAGAAGCCAAAACTCATTTTGAAACCTACATCAACAAGCGCGGTACAACCGACGTACAGCTGCAGATAGCCACTTGTGACACCGCCATGTTATGGATAGCCACTAAGGATAGTAGCATATTCCAGGTATCATTGCTGCCGAGAGTCAACAGCCGTTATTCCGACTGGGGCCCTGAATTATTCAACGGGAACCTGATATTTACTTCTAACCGTATTCAGGGTAATCAGAAAGAAAATGTTGACAACTTCTATACTATTTACCAGGCGCGGGGTATGAGGAACAATCCCAACGCTTTTGGCCCTGCCTATGTGTTGTATCCTCAATTTTCAAACAACAACAAACACGTTGGCCATCTGGTCTTCACGAAAGATAAAAAAAATGTTTTCTACGCCCAAACCAATACCGCCGTATTTCATAAAAAACGGACTGAAATCGGAGAGATCTTACAAAATAATTTTGAGATCCTGACGGCTAAAATAGGAGACAAAGAACTTACTGATATCAAGCCTTTCAAATACAACAATTCCCGGAAATACTCGGCAGGACACCCCTGCCTCTCGCCCAATAACGACGTGTTGTACTTTGCATCGAATATGCCGGGCGGATATGGTAATGTGGACATATATTTCTGCCGTCGCAATGCACAAGGCGAATGGTCGGCCCCTCAAAACTGCGGCCCAATGATCAATACCAAAGGAGATGAAATGTTCCCTACCATGGACTCTACAGGCGTGCTTTACTTTTCTTCCAATGGGCGGATAGGCTTAGGCGGACTTGACATTTACCGCGCCAAAGGCGAAGGCGATCAATGGGAAAAGGTAGAAAACATGCATTATCCCTTAAACAGTTGTGGCGACGATTTTCACCTGACTTTCAGTCCGGGCTATAAATCAGGCTATTTTTCATCCAACCGTCCCGGCGGACTGGGAAGTGACGATATTTACCAGGTTACGCTGACCGGGCCGATGCCGGATTTCGGGTACATTGCCACACCCAAAACATTTGAAAATAAACTGCTGATCGATCACGGCGCAATGTTCAAAGGAACCGTCACCGCCCAAGACAACGGCCTGCCCATAGAAGGTGCGTCCATTTCATTCATCGACAACGTTCATAAAACACAAGTTATTTGTACCACCAATTCCCTGGGTGAATTTACCACCCTTCTTCACAAAGACAGAAGGTATACCTATTCCTGCATACACGATGGGTATGTACCCGTTATCAACCGGCCGCTGGCAGGCGACGACCCTGTAACACAACAAAACGGCATTTCCATTGTAATGTCTGCCATAAAAGCTAAAGAAGAAAATGTCATTGCCGAAAACGTTGTTCTGGAAACCACCGACGACTCTACCGGCATCCAGTATACCGTGCAGGTAATGGCCGGGAAGGGATATCCCAACTGGGAGTATCTGAACAAAATATCGGAAGTTTATCCTACACTGAAAGTTTTCTACGCCAGCTTCCCCGATGCCTATACCCGCTTTACGGTAGGGCGTTTTACGACAATTAAAGAAGCAACCAAATTGAAAAACGAATTGCGTCAATTAGGCTACTCCGACGCTTTTGTGGTGATGATGATAAACGGCGAACGAAAAGTAGTATCTTATAATTAGTCACCTAATAAATTCTTGTGCTGTGTGCACGAAGCTGATGAGCATACTCGCGCGCTTTTTTTTGCGTTAACTCATCCAGCAATGCCCAAAAACGGGGGCCGTGGTTCTTATGCACCGTATGGCACAACTCATGCAGGATAATATAATCAATTAAATGGTCGGGCAGGTGCATCAAATGCAGACTGAGATTAATGCTGTTATCGGCGGTGCAGCTGCCCCAGCAGGTACGTGAATTACGTATGGTCAATTTTTTATACGACAATCCGAATTGTACGGCCAGGGCCTTTACGCGCGCGGGCAGTGCCTCATGCGCTTCCACCCGCCAGGCATGTTCCACCGCCTTGCGAATGACCTCCTGCACCACCGGATCATCCACATTGCGGGCGGCCGGATAAAAAATTTCCACCACCTCGGGCTTAATCTGTACACGGACATTATGCCGGTCGGTCGGCACCAGCTGCACCTTACGGAAATAAGTGCCAAATTCCGTTTCCGGCGTAAATTTCGTCTGCACCCTATCCTCTTTAACCTTTAGCTTATGTAGCGACTCCAATGCCCAATCAACGCGGGTTTCCAAAAACTGCAAGGCTTCCGTAAACGAGGCGTAAAAAGGCATGGTGATCAATACCCCCTTCGGCCGCACCAGAATATTGATGTTGCGCGACTGCCGCATTTTCCGCAGCGTCACCTCCCCTAATTGACTATGACGAATGATACGCTCCAATTTCCACACAAAATAATTGTAAAGATAGTAAAAAAAAGTGTATCTTTGTAGTACTTGATACTAAATACTCTGTACTCAATACTTGATACTAAATACTACCATATGCGCTGTTTCCACTGCTCCCGGCACCGCCGGCGTGGCGGTAGTCCGTATATCGGGGCCGCAGGCTATAACCATTGTGGAGTCCATTTTTACACCGCATAAAAAAGGGAAAACCTTAGCTGCACAACCGGGCCATACCCTCAGTTTCGGCCGCATCATGGACGGCGAAAAGATATTGGACGAAGTATTGGTGAGCGTATTCCGCGCCCCGCATTCGTTCACCGGCGAAGAGGTAGTAGAAATTGCCTGTCACGGCTCGCTGTACATCCAACAGGAATTACTGCAACTGCTCATCGACAGAGGAGCGCAGGCGGCGGCAGCGGGTGAGTTTACGCAACGCGCCTTCCTCAACGGCAAATTAGACCTGGCGCAGGCCGAAGCCGTAGCCGATATTATTACGGCGGAAAGTGCGGCGGCGCACCGCATAGCCATGCAGCAAATGCGCGGCGGTTTCTCCAAAGAACTGCAACAACTGCGCGAACAACTGCTCCATTTTGTATCCCTGCTGGAACTGGAACTTGATTTCAGCGAAGAAGACGTGGAATTTGCCGACCGCTTGCAGCTCAACAGCCTGCTGCACGACCTGCAAGAACACATCCAACGCTTGCTGCAATCGTTTGCATTAGGCAACGTCATTAAAAACGGCGTGCCGGTAGCTATCGTCGGCCCCACCAATGTGGGCAAAAGCACGCTGCTCAACGCCCTGCTGGGCGAAGAACGCGCCATTGTGTCCGACATCCACGGCACTACGCGCGACAGCATTGAAGAACGCATACAACTCAACGGCATCTCCTTCCGTTTCATCGACACGGCCGGACTGCGCCACACCACCGAAACCGTAGAGCAAATGGGCATTGAGCGCACTTATGATAATATCCGCCGGGCGCGCATCGTGCTGCTCGTCCTCGACGCCACCCGTCCCGACACCTTTGTTGCCATTGACGACATTCAACCCCGCCTGACCGACGCACAGCAGCTGATCGTGGTGATGAACAAGACAGACGAGAGACAAGAGACAAGAGACGAGAGACGAGAGACNNACTCATCACTCATCACTCATCACTAACGCCGTCGCCATTTCCGCCAAACAAAAGCAGGGCATTGACCGACTGACCACCGCCCTTGCCGACAGCGTCAGCCTCTCCCCCATCTCCGGGGACGAGACGGTGCTGACGAACGCGCGTCACTACGAAGCGCTGTCGCGTGCAGCGGCCGCACTACAACGTGTAGGCGGAGGTCTGAGCAGCGGCCTGCCCGGCGACCTCATTGCCCAGGACCTGCGCGAAGTGCTGTTCCACTTGGGTAGCATCGTAGGCCAAGTGTCCACCGACGAAATACTCGGGAACATTTTCAGCAGGTTCTGTATCGGAAAGTAACCTGATAAAAACAAACCATTATAAAACCACTATTAATTGACACAAAATTATTGACTTACAACAATTTCAACAATTATCATATTGTTGTTTAATTTTAGGTAGTATCTGTTTGTTTATGTAATTTTTGTATTTTATTTGTATTTTTTAAGAGAAAATATAAAATAAATACAATTCT
>DBDM01000098.1:4686-4884 GCA_002293585.1 Bacteroidales bacterium UBA932 | reverse complement strand
CGGTGGGGGGCGACGATACGGCTTCTACCGCCAACCGCATAGCTAAATTTTTGGAAGAAAAAAATTATTCCATCTCTAATATCCACGTGCCGAAAACCATAGACAACGACCTTCCGTTGCCGGACAATACGCCCACCTTCGGCTATGAGTCGGCCAGGAACGGCGGTTCGGCCACGGCTACCGTGGTGTATGAGGACG
>DBDM01000098.1:3352-4571 GCA_002293585.1 Bacteroidales bacterium UBA932 | reverse complement strand
TCGTCCATGATCAAACGCCGGATACTGGGCGTTGATTATGGCGCCGTGGTGATTTCGGAGGGTGTTTTCCATTCGCTGAGCGACGAGGAGATTAAAAGGTCGGGCATTCATTTTTCGTACGACGACCACGGCCATCCCGAGTTAGGCAAGGTGAGCAAGGCGCACGTTTTTTGCGAATTGATCGACAGTAAGCTGGCGCAGTTGGGGTTGAAGATCAAATGCCGCCCGGTGGAAGTAGGCTACGAAGTGCGTTGCGGTGCGCCCCTTGCGTATGACCGTGAGTATTGTACGCTGATGGGATTAGGCGTTTATCAGTTATTTACCGAGAAGCATACCGGCTGTATGGTCTATGCGAGCAAGGGCGAAGTGCGTCCTTTGTTCCTGAAAGACCTGCAGGATCCGGCTACCGGCAAGATCCCGCCCCGTTTGGTAGACATTAACAGCGGGAGCGTGCAGTCGATCATCCGTAACATGCTGCATTATATCATGCCGGCCGATTACGCTGCCGCCAAAAAATATGTACAAGACCCCGAGACCTATGATATGTTTAAAATTCTGAACTGGATATAACGAATTATGTTCAAAACAATCAAGCAATATATGATCAAGTACGATCTCCGCAAGTCTTTGAAAGTGCGGAGACGGTCGCCCGGCTTTTTTAATTTCAACACGGCGAAAACGGTAGGGATTTTGTATACCTATGATCCGGAAACGGATAAAGCCGTGGAGGCCTTGATGGCTTTTGTAAGTAAAAATTACATCAGCAGCAGGGCCATAGGCTATTATCCGGATAAAAAAATGCCGGAAAATCTTTCTTCTTCCCCGTTGCGACAGTACTTTTGCAAAGTCGACGTGAACTGGTACGGGAAATGTATTAGTCCGGAGGCTGTGAATTTTACGGAGCAGGAGTTTGATATATTGATTGATTTTAATTTGGCCGACCATCCGGTAATGCATTATTTAGCAGAGCTTTCGATGGCGCGGATGAAAGTAGGGCGAAGAGCTTATGCCGGCAATCCCTACGACTTTATCCTGTCGACCGGGGAGCAATTTTCACCGAAGGTGTTTACGGAAGAGTTGGAGCATTACCTTTTAACTATTGACATGCGAAATTAAAGATGATAAACAATAAAATTATTACCGTAGTGTTGCCGGCCTACAATGCCGAATTAACCCTTGAGCGCACCTACAATGAAATTCCGTTTGATATCGTAGACCA
>DBDM01000098.1:0-3334 GCA_002293585.1 Bacteroidales bacterium UBA932 | reverse complement strand
ATTCAACATATTGTTGTGCATGAGAAAAATCGCGGCTACGGTGGTAACCAAAAAAGTTGTTACGACAAGGCCCTGGAACTGAAATCGGATATTGTGATCATGCTGCATCCCGACTATCAGTATACCCCCAAGCTGATCCATTCCATGTCGTACGTGATTGCCAATGAAGTATATCCGGTGGTGTTGGGCTCGCGCATACTGGGGCGCGGCGCGCTGAAAGGAGGGATGCCGCTTTACAAGTATATTGCCAACCGTTGGCTGACGTTTTTCCAGAATGTGCTCATGCGCCAGAAGCTGAGCGAATACCATACCGGTTACCGCGCTTTTTCCGGCGAAGCTTTGCGGGCTATCGATTATCATGCCAATTCCGAAGATTTTGTGTTTGATAATCAAATGTTGGCGCAGTTATTTTTTAAAGGCTTTGAAATTGCCGAGATGACCTGTCCGACCAAATATTTTGATGAAGCCTCGTCCATCAACATCAGGCGCAGCACCAAGTATGGTTTTGGCGTGCTGGCCACGGCCTGTGCTTACCGCTTGCAAAAGTGGCGCCTCGCTAAATTCAAAATTTTTGCTTAAATTTGCACCCTGTTAAATTTGGTTCCGTAGCTCAGTTGGATAGAGCAACAGATTTCTAATCTGTGGGTCGTGGGTTCGAATCCCTCCGGAATCACCAAATAGTGTTAAATTTGTGGGATATTTGAAAAATGTTGTATATTTGTATTGAAATTAAATGTTTGAAGTAGGTTGGATCGGAGAATGTACCATACGCAAGAAAAAAGATGGCATTCTTTTCCAAGATTTACCAAATAGTGAGGATTTACTTGTAGAAAAACTATACTATAGAAAGCGTATTCAATTAGTCGCTTATAATCTCGAAATAATTAATAAATTTACATTTCTCTACGATGGAGAATGTGCTTGAAAAAATAAGATTATGTTAGATTTAAAATTGTTAGAAAACATGTTGGATGAAGCTCTTGAAAATGAAACACAAGAGAGCTTAACAGAGTGGCTTTTAAGTCAAAGAGGTAGTTCTTTTTCTGTTAAAGAGCCGAAAAGGCATTCTTGGGAAAAAGTAATAAATACCCAAGAACAGCCAAGGGATTTTCCATACGTAGTAGCAGCATAACAAAATAAAAATCATGGAAGCACAAATGTCTGCATTTCGTTTTATAGAATATCGTATCAAAAAGTCTTTGATAGAGATTAACGGCGATCCTAAAAGTAGGAATATTGGGGTTGACTTTATACCATCTGGGACTATTTATTATAATGAATCGAAATTTGTCCTTACGCTACAAACTAATATAATGGATGATAAGGGTGAATTGAAAATTGAAGTATTATCAGAAGGTGTTTTTGAGTTTAAAAACAATACTGCGGAAAAAGATTTGGATGGTTTCTTTTATACAAACGCATCAGCGATTTTGTTCCCTTATATACGCGCATACATAGCGACGCTCACAACACTCTCCGGCGAACCTATAGTAATGCCGACAATGAATTTGATAAATTTAAGAGATGAACTTAGGAAAAATACGGTAGAAAAGTAACTGTCCCATCTTAAAGAAATACTCCCCGCCCAACAGCGGGGATTTTTAAACCTCAAAGTACATGGTTAAAGCCATAAATAATCTATTCTTTTAAAATCGCTAATACTCATTGTCATGGTACTTCCTATCTACATATACGGCTCCGCCATTCTAAAGAAACAAGCTGTTCCGGTTGATCCCAACTATCCCGGCTTGCAGCAGTTAATTGCCGACATGCGTGAAACGCTGGCCTACACAGAAGGGGTCGGACTGGCCGCGCCGCAAGTGGGGCACTCCATCCGGCTGTTCATCACCGATGGTGCGCCTTTCAAAGACAACGAGCCGGCGCTGGTCGACTTCCAACGGGTGATGATTAACCCGGAAATTTTGGAATACAGCGAAAATACATGGACCTTTAACGAAGGCTGCCTGAGTGTGCCCGATATTCATGAAGACGTGGTGCGCCCCGCAAAGATTAGGGTGCGCTATCTCGACGAAAATTTTGCGGAACATGAAGAATGGCTCGACGGCATTGCAGCACGTATCGTACAGCATGAGTACGACCACGTAGAAGGCGCTGTGTTTACTGAAAAATTATCAGCTATTCGTCGTAAATTAATAAGCGGGAAACTAAAAAACATATCTCGCGGAAAAGCATCGGCACGTTATAGGACAAGGCTGGAGTAGTTACATCTTGCCGGTGAGTTTTTGTACGACTTTGAAGCGGTTGAAAAATTCTTTGGCGAATACGCGGATCACCATGTAGGCGGGAATGGCCACGATCATTCCGAGAATGCCGGCCAAGCTGCCCGCAATGAGGATCACGAAAAATATTTCCAGGGGGTGGGCCTTTATGCTGTTGGAGTAAATATAAGGCTGGAAAAAAGCATTGTCGATCAGGTTGACGATGAGGTAGACCGCCGAGATCTTCAGCAGGGGAATGATCAGGGGAAGCGTGTTGAAGGTGGTGGCTATGCCGATAACGCAGCCGATGAGCATGCTTACAATAGGCCCGATGTAGGGGATCACGTTCAGTACGCCGCTGATGAAGCCCAATACCAGCGCGGTGGAGAAGGGGAGGCCAACCAGCATAAGGCCAATGGTGATGAGGATCATTATGCAGCATACTTCGACGAAAATACCGATGAAATAACGCATCAGTAGTTGTGTGACGGACGAGAGGGCATGCCGGGCGCTGTTTTCATGTTTGACGGGAAAAAATATAATGATGGCCTCGAAGAAAAGACCGTCNNTCTTCTTTCAGGAAAAAGAAGGTGATAAAAGTAACGGAAAAGATACCTATGACTATACCTACCAACATATTGGCCACTGAGCCGAACATGTTGATCACCGTGGTTTCATTAATGATTGTTGAAATTTCGCTACCGAGCCAGGCGGATAGATTGAAATCGCTTTTCATGCCCGGAATAGTGGTTATGATCCAGTCCTGTATGTAGTGAATGCCTGTGTTGATGTTGGTGAATAATGAGTCGAAATTAATAGCCGACAGTTGGTTGGCTAAGCGGGTGAAGAGGGGCGACAGTACAAAGAAGAACAGCAGGAATATGGCCCACAAGGTTGTCAGGGTAATAGCTGCTGCTGCTGTTCTGGGGAATTTTTGTTGTCCGATGTGCAGTTTGCTAAGGAAGTTGACTAACGGACGACCCACGAGCGACAGCACCGCCGATATCAGGATATAGAATACGATATTGCTGAAATACCAGGCGAGGTAGGCCGCAATGGCCACTCCCGCGGCAATAAAGATATATCGGGTGAGCTTGTTCAAGATAATTGAAAAT
>DBDM01000057.1:7659-8159 GCA_002293585.1 Bacteroidales bacterium UBA932 | reverse complement strand
TTTGCCGACCGCACGGTATATCCTATGGAAGTGAAAGCGGCGGGAGTAATGATTGCCTTGGCGCGCAAGCACAATATAAAAATCATTGCGTCTAACGACGTGCATTTTGTGAATGCCGACGACGCCGAAGCGCACGACCGCCTTATCTGCCTCAACACCGGCGCCGACCTCAACGATGAAAAACGCATGCGCTATACCAAGCAGGAATACCTGAAAACACGAGAGGAAATGGCCGCCATTTTCGCCGACATTCCGGAAGCATTGGACAACACGCTGGAAATTGTAGCAAAAATCGAGCGATTCGACATCGACAGTCCGCCTATCATGCCTAACTTTCCGCTGCCGGAAGGATTTACGGATGCTAATGATTATCTGCGTCACCTCACGTACAAAGGCGCCGAGAAAAAATATGCGGAGATATCCGACAATATCCGCGAGCGCATTGACTTTGAGCTGGCCACCATTCAACGCATGGGCTTCCCCGATTATTTTTTAATTGT
>DBDM01000057.1:6537-7566 GCA_002293585.1 Bacteroidales bacterium UBA932 | reverse complement strand
TTTTCTCAATCCCGACCGTATTTCCATGCCTGATATCGACATTGATTTTGAAGATGACGGACGCGCCAAGGTATTGAAATACGTGGAAGAGAAATACGGTAAAGACCATGTATCGCACGTGATCACCTTCGGCAGTATGGCCACAAAATCGGCCATCAAAGATGTAGCGCGCGTACAAAAATTACCCCTGTCGGAATCCGACCGGCTCTCCAAGCTCGTTCCCATGCGCTGGGACCGCAAAACAAAAGAAGGGAAAAACCTGCCCATAACATTAGAAAACTGCATTACCCACATTCCCGAACTGGCAGAGGCGGCGCGATCAAAAGACCCGTTGATGAGCGATACTATGAAATTCGCCCAAAAATTGGAAGGCTCCATCCGCAGCACGGGAGTCCATGCCTGCGCTATCATCATCGGGCGGAACAACCTCACGGAACATATTCCCCTTAGTCTGGCTAAGGATAAAGAAACCGGCCAGGATATTTGGGTGAGCCAGTATGAAGGCTCCTGCATTGAAGATGTGGGCATGCTGAAAATGGACTTCCTGGGACTGCGCACCCTGTCTATCCTCAAAGATGCGGTGGAAAACGTGAAACTGCGCCACGGCATTGAAATCGACATCGACCACATTCCTATTGACGATAAGAAAACTTATGAGTTATTCAGCAAAGGCGAAACAATCGGCACCTTCCAATTCGAGTCCGACGGTATGCGCAAATGGCTGCGGGAACTACGCCCCAACCGCTTTGAAGACCTCATTGCAATGAACGCCCTTTACCGGCCGGGACCGATGGATTACATTCCCGACTTCATCGCCCGCAAGCACGGTCGCGCCAAAATTGAATACGACCTTCCGGAAATGGAAGAATTTCTCAACGACACTTACGGCGTTACCGTATATCAGGAGCAGGTGATGTTGTTGTCGCAAAAACTTGCCGGCTTCACCAAAGGCCAGGCCGACACCTTACGTAAGGCCATGGGTAAAAAGCAACGCGACACGCTGGATAAAATGAAAGGCGACTTTATCCG
>DBDM01000057.1:5217-6528 GCA_002293585.1 Bacteroidales bacterium UBA932 | reverse complement strand
CAATCACGACGCTAAAATTTGCGAAAAAATATGGACCGACTGGGAAGCCTTTGCAGAATATGCGTTCAACAAATCGCACTCCACCTGCTATGCCTGGGTAGGATATCAGACGGCTTACCTGAAGGCCAACTACCCGGCCGAATACATGGCCGCCGTACTCACCCGGAACTTAGGCAATATTGATGAGATCACCAAATTCATGGACGAGTGCAAACGCATGGGCATACAAGTATTGGGGCCCAACGTGAATGAAAGCTACGGTCGTTTTACGGTAAACAAAGACGGGAATATACGTTTCGGATTAGCCGCCGTTAAAGGTGTTGGCACCAATGCGGTAGAAATGATTATTGATGAACGTAAGAACAACGGAGCATTCACTTCTGTCTACAATTTTGTGGAACGTGTAAGCCTCACCGCCGTGAACCGCAAAAGCATGGAAGCTATGGTGCTGGCCGGCGCTTTCGACGATTTCAAAGAGATCAAACGTTCACAGTTTTTTGTAACCGATAATAAAAACGAGGCCTTCATCGACAGTTTACTGCGTTACGGCAACAAAATACAGGCCGATACTACAAGCAATGCCAACTCGCTTTTCGGCGGAGGGCAAGCCATAGAAGTAAAAAAACCGGACATCCCGGCAGCAACGGAATGGAGCCAATCGGAACTACTGAAAAAAGAAAAAGAACTCGTGGGCATGTACCTTTCCGCCCATCCGCTGGATGCTTTCCGCTTTGAAATTGACCATTTCATTAACTACAAACTTCCGGAACTTGCCGATTTCATTGAATGGAAAAAAGGAGATAAAGCATCTGCCGGCAACACCTCGCAGAGCAATGAACCTGCGGCCTCTGAAGAAGAAATCTTGGTGGCAGAACCGGAAGAAATGCAGGAAGCGGATAAGAACAAAGAAAAAAAGCTGAAAGAAATGGAACGGCGCGAAATAACCGTTGCCGGCATTATTATTGCTAAACGCCAAAACATATCAAAAAACGGAAAACCCTGGGGCAGCATCACGTTAGAAGACTACAACGGCAGTTACACCTTCACCCTTTTCGGCAAAGATTATGAAGCCCAACTGAGCTATTTCCAGGAAGGATTACCGGTAATGATCCGCTGCAACATGCAAACCCGCTGGAAACCCGTTGACGACGGCCGTCCCGCCGAATGGGAAGCAAAAATCAAATCCATCGGGCTATTAGCCAACCTCAAAGATGATATTAAAAACATCACCTTGATGTTGCCGGTAAATGAAATTACCGACTCATTAATTAACGGCTTGGCCACCCTGTCCAAAGAACACCACGGAAAAAC
>DBDM01000057.1:4604-5202 GCA_002293585.1 Bacteroidales bacterium UBA932 | reverse complement strand
TTTTCGCGCAACCACCGCGTTACGCTCACACCTGATTTCCTCTCCTTCTTTGAAGGAGAAAATATACAATTCAAACTCGGATAATAATCAACTATTCAAAACCATTAAATCTATGGAAATCCAAACACAAGAACCTGTTGCCAACGCAACACCTTCCACACTTAGTGCTGAAGCCATCAATAACCTGAAACAAACCGCCCCATGGATGACTTTCATAAGTATTTTCGGCTTTATAGCAGCCGGAATCGTAATACTGGTGTCCCTGTCGCTTTTTGTCTTGTTGAGTAAATCAATATTTTTCGGTATAATGGGGGCTATATATCTCGCCATCGGCGCGATAACAGCGATCATTTATTACTCTTTATACCAAACAGCCGACAACTACCGGCGTTATTGCGACCTCAACACGACCGAATCATTGGAAAAAGCCTTCCTGATGCAACGAAGATACTGGAAAGGCTTGGGTATTTTTACCATTGTGACTATTATATTGAGTATCTTTGCAGTTATTGCCTATGTTATATTCCTGATACCCCTGATAAAACAAAACTTAAATGTTTTGTAATTGCAGAAAAATGATTATCTTTGCATTCCTTTT
>DBDM01000057.1:0-4541 GCA_002293585.1 Bacteroidales bacterium UBA932 | reverse complement strand
ATCCCCCTCTCTCCGCTAAAAGAAAGAAGGCTTTTTTAACACAACCTATACAATTAGACTCAGAGAATTATCCACCGGCCGGACTTTGTTGCACCTTCATGTTTTATAACACCATCTTTGGTGAAAAAAACAGCCAATGCCATAAAATTATAGTCCAATAAATCAGTATAATAAAAAAAATGTGTATATTTGTTCCGACGTAGTTGTTTATAAATAACGATTTTAACCCTTCAAAATATCAATATATGAAAAAAAACTTATTAAAATTGTCGGCATCGCTGGCGGTTATCAGCAAGGTAGTGCTTGCAACAATGTTGCTCGGAATGGGCATTTGGAGTTGCGACAAAAAGGAAAACGAGCAGGAAATAACGCTTGTTGCTCCCGAAAACAATGCCACGTTCAACCTGTCAACAACCAACGAGATTACATTCACTTGGAACCGGGCAGAGGGTGTAGCCGCCTACACGCTTAGGTTTAGTGAGTCGGCTACCGAAGTTGTCACAAGCAATGTAAAGAAGGAGTTGGGCGATATTACCTCTTATGTCCTCACGGCGCAGGAAGCCGAACAAATGATGAGTCTTTACACCAATGTGCCGCCGGGCCAAACGGGCGACATCTATTGGACAGTCACCGGTGGAGATGCACAAACACAAGTACGCAAGTTCTCCGTTACGCGGCTGCCCGTTGCCGAAGATGCTTATCTCAATGTTTCTACCCACAATATGGCGTTTCAAGCAAGCGGTGGAGCGCAAACCGTAACCATTGTTTCCAATACCGCATGGACAGCTAACATAACCCAAGAAGGCAGTTGGTTGTCGGTGGCGCCGCAAAACGGTAACGGCAATGGCACTATCACCATCACGGCACAGTCTAATCCTACGAATGTGGCACGCCCTGCCTCCGTCATCCTTTCCGGCACAGGTATAGAGTCTCCCGAAACCATCAGCGCGACACAAGCAGCTACAGGCGGTGGTCCCGGCACAGATATGCTGGGGACATGGTATCTTAAAAAAGCGGAACAAATCGAGGGTTTTGGCCCGGCAAAAGTGAATACTGAATACCTGGCCGAAGAATCGTTTACCCTTAGCGAGGGTGGAGTATTCGCGGGTGAAATCATAAAAATGGTCAACTCATGGAATGACAATGCCGGCGAAATAACAAAAACATGGACGTACGAGGGTAGTTTGTTTACCTACATGGAATCCGGCAATACGCTCACTTACCGTGCTACGCCGAGCGCTTCGGAACTGGTGTTCGAGATAGGACAAGCCGGACAGGTAGGCTATGGCAAGGCCGTCTATACCAAAACGGCCAATACCGCTCCGGCTTTCCCGCGAACTATCACTCCCTACACAGGCGACGAAAGTATTTTTATCGGCGCTTGGGTAATGAAACAGACAGAATCTTGCGAAGCCGAACCGGACTACAGTAATCCCAAGTGGGCGAATGTCTATTTTAATGTGAATGATAATTTAATGACGCTTACGGTTAATGCTAACCATACTTTTTCTATGATTCAGGGCAGTGATAGCGTATCCGGTACATGGAGCTTCAATGCCGCAACAGGAACTTTAACGATAACCCAATCCGGCAAAGACGGCACCTCTAACATGGTAATAGACGCCACTTCTACTGCTTCCTCATTTGTTTGGGTGGAAAGGGAAGATGACACTCACGGGCACTTCTATTCGAAAACAACACTCACCAAGAAAAACTGATGACAGCACTGTTCAAGGAATCAACAATCTCAACTTAAACGCTAAGGGCGGCTCTACGCAAGAGTCGCCCTTAATTTTGCCATTCAACAAGCAATATCCGCAAGGCCTTTAAAAGATAAAGAGCAAGCGCATTAATTGCTCATAAACCATTCACTGTATCGGCACATAAATTTCTGTTTTCAATTTTTCCGGTGCAGTGCTTGTAGGGTTGTTGCAATACTTTTCGAATACCGGCAGGTCGCGCAATTCGCAGCCGCCGGCCGGCAACCATTCTGCAAAAATAGCATCATAAACAACACCTACATTGTTATAAGGGCCGATATGGGTAAATACGGCATATTTACCGCCCGGAATTTCTTTCACAGCTACCTCGCCTTGCGGTTGAACGGGTTTATGAACGGTCAGGCACACGTCCGAACGTAATTTACTGCTATCCGTCACTTTCGGGTTGTTGTAGTAAAGGCCGATGTGTTCAATACCCGCCGTAAAGAGCTTGTGCTCCTTAACAAAATTCCATAACTTGGTGAAAGTTCCGGGGAAATCCAGTTCGCTGTACGCGCCTGTCAGACTAATGTAAATGACTGCTTTGTTGTCCAGTTCGACAATTTTAGGCGCTTTCAATTTAAATTCAGGGTTTACTGCTTCTTGTTTCATAATTAGATAATTTTTATTGTAATGCTTATTATTTCTATAGGCTGTCGGCGATATGCCGTAACACTGCTTAAATGATTTGGACAAAGACGAAGGCATTTCATAACCTACATTATAGGCAATACTTTCTATAGGTAATTCGGAATGGTGGAGCAAATGCGCTGCGGTTTCCAAACGTTTCCTGATAATGTAAGCCAACAAGGTTTCGTGGCGGAAGGCCTTGAAAATACGATGAAAATGATATTCCGAAAAATTTGACAACTCGGCCAGCTTCTTCAAATCCATCTCTTCGCCTAAGTGCTTGTCAATGTATTCAACCACCCGCTCTATTCGTCCGGTATAATCCTCTTTAGTTGTTGCTTTTGTTTTCATGATGCAAAGATAGGGGGAAAATCAACAAGGCACTTTTCCTATCTTGCTAAGTTTTTATCAACCAACCGTGTTGCAATATTTCTATCACTTACCAACAATATTAAAAAATAATACTATCTTTGTAGTCGGAATTTGTAACACTTTTATCATATTTCTGTTACAAAAATATTTCACAAAAGAAATGCAAAGCATTGACAAACAAATAGAAAAAAAGATAAAGCAGAATAAACGAGGAAAGATATTTTTCGGGGAAGATTTTGCGAAATTCGGCTCGCCGGACGCTATCCGCGTAGCGCTGCATAGGATGGTAAAATCGAGTTTGCTGATTCGTATTGCTTTTGGCATTTACTATTATCCAAAACATGATACAGCATTATACGGATATGTTTTTAAAGATACGCCAAGTATTGACACCGTTGCTCGCGCAATCGCCAAGCGCGATAAATGCCGTATTGTTCCGACTGCCTCGCACGCCTTAAATATGCTAGGACTTTCTACGCAAATTCCCATGAATGTGGTATACATTACCGACGGTGCACCACGTAGAATTAAAGTGGACAAAGAATACAGCATACTGTTCAAACATACTTCTGACCTGAAACGCCTGTCATACAAATCTCAAAAATTAATGCTCATTGTTTCGGCATTACGCGAAATCGGCGAAGGTAGAATTACAGAAGAAGAAAAAATAATTATAAAAAACCATTTTTTAACCATTTCTGAAAGAGAATTGAATACTGATATAAAATTAATTCCCGTATGGATTAGGAAACTATTATTATCACTATGAAGTATTTCAAATTAAGCAGAGAGCAACAAATTTTGCTTTTGGATGAAGTGCGAAAAAAAACTAAACTACTGGAAGTTGTCATTGAAAAAGACGAATGGGTCACGGCAGTTCTTCGCGCCTTGTTTTCGCTGCCTTATGCCGAACATTTGCTATTTAAAGGAGGCACTTCGCTAAGTAAATGCNNCGTTTTTAAAGGGGGAACAGCATTGTCGAAAGTGCGGCTCACAAATAGATTTTCGGAAGACATTGATATTGCGCTCGACCGCGAAATATTAGGCTTTTCTGACGAGCTGTCGAATAATCAAATCCGTAACAAATTACGCAAAGCTTCCTATTTATTCATAAAGGATAAATTGGCGATAGATTTAGCAGAACAAATGAAAATTCAGGGTGTAAAATCCGATTTATTTGCTGTGAATGTTGAATCTTCGAAAGACAGCACCAAAGACCCTGTAATAGTAGAAATTGTTTATAAATCAGTGATTGAAAGACTAACCTATATAAATCCTATTGTAAAACTCGAAATCGGCTGTCGCTCAATGCGTGAACCGTTTGAGAAAATTAAAATTCAATCGCTCATAGATGAAACTTTTCCTAATACGCCATTTTCAGACCAAGCGTTTAAAGTAAACGCCGTAGCACCACAGCGGACTTTCATTGAAAAACTTTGTCTTTTGCAGGAAGAATTTGCCAAACCGCAAGTACTCGTACGTACCAATCGAATGAGCCGGCATTTGTACGATATAGTAAAAATGTCCGGTACAGATATAGCGAACAAAGCATTTGCCAACAAAAATTTATGGCATTCAGTAGTTGAGCACCGGAAGAAATTTGTTAAAATGACAAACTTTGATTATGAATTACTTAAACATAGAAATATCAGTATAATTCCACCCGATTTTGTTATTTCTGAATGGCAACAAGATTACGAGACAATGCGAGAAACAATGATTTATGGCGAATCACCATCATTCAACAAATTGATTGACAAAATAAAACAGTTAAACAAA
>DBDM01000021.1:5486-10564 GCA_002293585.1 Bacteroidales bacterium UBA932 | reverse complement strand
CGCCCCCCGACTCGACAACCAATGGAGATACCAGGAAGTGGTAGAAGGTAAGAAAAACTATAACGGCGGCGGCGTATATGTTGTATCGGGTAATGTTACTTACAGTGACAATTTTGGAACAGTGGAATCGGACACCCGCGTTTTCGCCCCCAATACGGTAGGCAGTTCTTACCAAACCTATGCAAGGCGTTATTATAGAAGTGACGAGTTTACGAATTTGGATGAAACCTTCCTGAAATTACGTGAGTTGTCCATCACTTATGATATCCCCCAACATATTATCCAAAAAGTAGGCGCCTCGTCGGCGTCCGTATCACTGATCGGGCAAAATTTATTTTTGTGGAGCAAAGAATTCCGTTTTACCGACCCGGATTCCGCTATAGACGGCTTGGCCTCTCCTTCGGTGAGATATTTGGGATTTAACGTGAAATTAAATTTTTAATCTTTTAAATTCAGGAACAATGAAACATAAAAATATTATTATATCATTGGGGGTGCTGTTTTTTGTTTTATCCGGCTGTAACAAGCTGGAGGACTATAATGTCAACCCGAATAAAACAAGCAATGCCTCGCCGGGAATGCTGGCTACCCGTTTAATTTTAAATATCGCCCGCCAAAATACCGGAAACGGAAAAACATACTTGATGAATCATGTGAACAACAAGTATTTGATATGGACAGAAAATAAGGAAACCGAGCGGCAATACAACTACTGGCAGCGCACCGACGCTTATGGCGGAATGAATGAGTTGGTCAATGTCGAAAAAATGGTGGAAGCTGCTGCCGGCGACGAAGCGTTGCAAAATGCCTACAAAGCTGTTGGGCACTTTATCAGGGTGTATAAATTCCTGGACTTGACGCTGCGTGTCGGCGACATTCCCTATAGCGAAGCCATGAAAGGTGAATCCGACGATAATTTCTTCCCTAAGTACGATACCCAAAAGGAAGTGTTTATGGGACTGCTGAATGAATTGGAAGAAGCCGACAGGCTGTTGCAGAATGCTAAAGCCTTTACCGGCGACCCTGTTTACGGCGGAAATGTGGAGAAATGGCGGAAAGCGGTGAACAGCCTTGAATTGAGCGTATTGATCCATCTGTACTTAAAAGAAAATGATGCTGATTTAAGGGTAAAGCAACGCTTTCAGGCCTTACTGTCGAAACCGCTTTTCGAATCGAATGCAGATAATTTCCAGTTGACCTATTCCGACAAGGCTAATCAGCAGTATCCTTATTACAAGGATAGAAACAACTACATGGATTATAGCATGATGTCTTCGGTGCTGATTGATTCCTTGAAACGTTTTCAGGATTACCGGCTGTTTTGCTATGCTGACCCAATGGCCGGCGCTATCAATGACGATGGCTTGGACGCATCGGATTTTAATGCCTATGCAGGAGTTGATCCTACGGCTGATTATACGTTCATTGAGGCTATGCATGGTGTGGTGAACACAAGCCGGAGGTATTCGATGATGGCTACCCGCTACAGCGACTACGCGCCCGGCGAACCGATTTACCTGCTCAGCTATTCCGACGTTAATTTCATTTTGGCCGAAGCCTGTGTAAGAGGATTTATTACGGGTGATGCCAGGACGTATTATGAAACGGGTATTCGTGCGGCCATGAACTTCACCGGCGGCAATATGACGGCAGCTTATACCCCCACGGGACGTGAAATCACACCGGCCTATATTGACGCCTACCTGACCAATCCGGGGGTACAGTTCGAATCGACTGCACAGCGGCAAATAGAACAGATTGCTACACAAAGATACCTGGCCAACTTCCTGCAAGCGCCATGGGAAGGCCTATGGCAGTTGAGACGTATCAATATACCTTACATCCCTGTTAACCCTGCCACCAATGAAAACATTGACGACAGGAATAAATTACCGGTAAGATGGATGTATCCCAATAGCGAATACACCTATAACGGCGATAATGTACAAGCCGCCGTTGACCGTCAATTCAGCGGAAACGACAGCGCTGATGGCGTAATGTGGATATTGCGACCCTAAGGCTTTTCATAGAAAAGTAAATAGAAAGAGGGTGTGTCTTTTTAGGCACACCCTTGGTTTTATAGCAATTTTTTATTTAATAGTGAAATTAAGCAGAACCAAATTTGTAATTAACTATGTGCTACGTCAATTACAGCACCTTCGGAAAACACTGTCGGGGATGTTTGTTGTTGCTGATGTAATATCTTATTTAAATTTTAGTTGGTAAGCCTGGCATTGCGCCGGGCTTATTGTTTATTTAATAGCCAACATTTACGAAAACTTTTAGTTTTTGAATACTTTTCGGAAATTAAACCGCTAATTCCAATAAAATTTACTATCTTGCAGTGAAATTCAAAAAATGATATTTTATCCATGAAAAAAAACCTGTTGTTCGGGCTGCTGCTATTGCTGCCTTTATTAAGCACTACCGCCACGGCCAATCCCATTACCGGCATGCTGGAACGCATTGACAAAGGCGCTTCCAAAAAATTCGAGATCGTGCTCGCCAACACAAATGACGGCACCGATTATTTTGAACTCGACCAGCACAAGGATAAAATAGTGGTGCGCGGCAACAATTATGTAAGCATCGCCACAGGGATCAACTGGTACCTGAAATACTACGCCGGCATACATCTTTCATGGAACGGCATGACCGCCAAATTGCCGAAAAAGTTGCCCGCCGTGAAACAAAAAGAACGGCGCCAAACCACGCATACCCTCCGCTATTACCTGAACTACTGCACCTTTTCCTATTCCATGGCTTTCTGGGATTGGGAACGCTGGCAGCAGGAAATTGACTGGATGGCTATGCACGGCATCAACCTGTCGCTGGCCATCACCGGCACCGAAACCGTGTGGCGCAATATGCTGCTCGACCTGGGCTACAGCAAAGAAGAGGCCAACGCATTCATTGCCGGCTCCGGATTCCTGGCCTGGTGGCAGATGAATAACCTCGAAGGCTGGGGCGGTCCCAACCCCGACAGCTGGTATGCACAGCAGGAAACGCTGCAAAAAAACATTCTCCGGCGAATGAAAGAATACGGTATTGAGCCTGCACTGCCCGGCTATGCGGGAATGGTACCGCGCAACATCGGCGAAAAACTCGGCGTGGAAGTGACCGACCCGGGGACATGGTGCGGTTTTCCGCGCCCCGCCTTTCTGCAACCCACCGACAAAAATTTTGAGAAAATTGCCGGACTTTATTACACCAAACTGACCGAACTGTATGGCCCTGCCAACTACTACGCCATTGACCCTTTCCACGAGGGAGGGAGCACCGAAGGGGTAGACCTCGACCTGACCGGAAAAGCCATTATGGGCGCCATGAAAAAAGTGAACCCACAAGCGGTGTGGGTGGCACAGGCCTGGGGAAAAAATCCGCGTCCCGAAATGATCGGCAACATACAACAAGGCGACCTGCTCGTGCTCGACCTGTTCAGCGAAAGCCGCCCGATGTGGGGCATGGACTGGTCGGTTTCGTACCGTCCCGAAGGCTACGGGCATCACCACTGGATTTATTGCATGCTGCTCAACTTCGGCGGCCGCACCGGCATGCACGGCAAGATAACGCCCGTGATTGACTATTACTACGACGCCAAAGCGCACCGCAGCGGACAAACCCTCCAAGGCGTGGGGGCCACCATGGAAGCCATAGAAAACAATCCGGTAATGTACGAACTGTTGTTTGAGTTGCCCTGGCGCGAAACACGATTCACTGCCGGAGAATGGCTGGAAGGATACATCAAAGCCCGTTACGACGCTACTGATGACAAGCTGACCCAAGCCTGGGATTTGCTTTCCAAAACGGTGTATAACTGTCCGCCCCGCTCCATTCAGGAAGGCACGGCGGAAAGTGTGTTTGCCGCCACCCCGCGACTCGACATCCGCAGGGTATCGTGCTGCTCCGTTGTCCGCCCGTTCTACAGCACCGACTCCGTGCGCATGGCGGCAGAAACTTTGCTGTCCGTTGCCGGAAAATACAAGGGAAATAATAACTTTGAATACGACCTGGTGGATGTGGTGCGCCAAACAGTGGCCAACAGGGCCTACCACCTGCAATTGGCCGTCACCAAAGCCTATCGCGACAGCAGTTTGACCGAATTCCGGCAATTGAGCAAGGAGTTCCTCGCTCTTATCCTTGCGCAGGACAAGCTGTTGCAAACCCGCCGGGAATTTATGCTGGGCACATGGACCAATCAGGCCCGAAAGATAGGCGCCACGCCGGCCGACCAAGACCTCTATGAATGGAACGCCCGTACACAAATCACCGTATGGGGCAACCGGCAAAGCGCAGGCATGTTGCACAACTACGCCTACAAAGAATGGGCGGGCCTGCTCAAAGACGTATATTATCCCCGCTGGGAAGCATTCTTCAATGAGCTGGGCCAATCACTGGAAGAGGGCAGGACGCCCTCCACCATAGATTTCTTCGGTATGGACGAGGAATGGACTAAAAAGCATAACCCCTACCCCGCTACACCGTCGGGCAACGCCGTTGACGTAGCCACGGAGATTTACAACACTTATGTGAGGGGGTATTAGTACCTCAACCTCCAATAGCCTGTTTTGTCGGAACCTACGCGCTCAATTTTGTTTTCTGCTTTAAGAATGTCGAGTTGCCTGTTTATTGTTCTTTCGCTCACAGACAATACTTTTGCCAATTCTTTAACGGTAACCGAGGGCAGTTGTGGTATTATGCCAATAATTTTCTCTTTTACACTGACATTTACACTGACATTTGCCGAAATAGGCTCTCTCATTTGTTGATCGTCTGTCTCGGAAATATCAGTAATCAAGCCATTTACAAGCTGCATTGCAAATTCTAATTTTCGGACAACAAAAGCACAGATATAGTCATAGAAGGGTTTTATTTGCTCAAGCGTAGCATTTGCCCCCTTATAGGGTTCCTTACCCGTGTTTTTATCGCATAGTCCCAACGCATCCAGATAATTTTTCCGGTCGGCAGTCGGTACTACCATCATCGGGTAACCGTGTCGCAACAGAATGTAATTCACAAGCAGGCGGGCAATCCGTCCGTTGCCATCTTCAAAGGGGTGAATGCGAATATAGCGATAA
>DBDM01000021.1:0-5423 GCA_002293585.1 Bacteroidales bacterium UBA932 | reverse complement strand
AGGCATAATCAAACATTTCGCCTGTAGAGGTAATCACGGAATTAGGGCGGGTTTTGTAAACGCCTGTATGAATTTTATACCGGTAACTGCCATCGCGGCTTACTTTATAAAAATCGCCTGCAAGAATAGTACGGTTCAAATCACGAATAAAATTTTCCGATAACGGACGCTCCTTGTCTAATGCCTCAACTTTCATCNNTCGCGAAACAAGGCTTCGCCTTTTATTGTACCAAAAAGCAATAACAATCTGGTTTGGCCATAAGTGAGCGTATTCCCTTCCAAATGGTTGGAATTGAAGTTGAAATCTATCATAAACGACTGATCGAAACGTCGCTGAAGCACGGCACTCAAGGGTTGCGCATCACGCCACTCCTGTAACAACTTTTCCAGATTTTTCATTGTCTGAACACATTATTTTCCAATTTACAAAGATACAATTTTTTCGGAATTTCCTATACTGCCGTCAAGAGATAAGGCTGCGCAAATTTCACCGGAACCAATTGATTTTCCGGGACACGTACATGATCACGGCCAGCACAACAAATAAACCTATGCTTCCAATCAGCAGGGCCAGGTCTTCCATCTGTAATACCACATAGAGGTATAAGTACAATAATCCGAACAGGGAGCCGGCCATCAACGTTTGTGTCCACCGCTTGAAAATGGAATAGGAATAGCTGGTGATCAGGGCAACAATGGCCACGGCGGAAATAATGTACGCTAACGTGAAATTCATTTGCTCCGACATGGCCAACAACAGGCTGTAAAAAATAATCAACCCGGCGCTTATCAATAAATATTGGAGGATATGCACCGGCTTGCGGCTGATCAGTTCCACCATAAAAAACATCAGGAAGGTAAGCACGATAAACATCACGGCGTATTTCACGGCGCGGGTCGACTGCTGATAATGGTCTACCGGCAGCACAAGGTTTACACTAAAATTAGAAGAAGAAAAGTAAGGCTTTTGGTCGCTCACCCAGGCCTGCGGATAGTTCCGGTTGTAGTTAAATACGCTCCAGTCGGCGGCAAACCCTTCGGCGGATATGTTCCGGTTATCGGGCAAAAAAGCGCCGTCAAAACCCGGTGTAGCCCAGGTGGACGAGGTCTCCACCTTGGTAGATTTGCCCAGCGGCGTAAACGCCAAACTCTTGCTGCCGTTCAATAACAACTCGCAATTAAACGTGTATTTCGCAGCTGTAGCGGCGGACTTCAACGGCGTTTTAACCGTAACCCCCGACTCCAACACCGGTGAACGTTCAATGCCGGGAACAGCATCCAGCAAGGTATTATTCCAGTTCACGACTACTTTATTCCTCACTCCGCGCATATCGGAAATACCTATATACAGACAGGCATTATCCCAATCTACCGACACCGGCTGTATGTTCAGCTGAGAAAAATCGGGTTGCGAAAAATGGCCCCTGACAACCATTTTCGCCTGGTAAACCACCACATCGTAAATACTGCGGTGCAATATTTCCGGCGCCATAACGGTTGAAATGCCTAACTCCTCCGGCAGGAAATAAGCATAATCGTCGACTTCCACTATCTCCGTGTTCCCTTTATTGCCCACCGGCCGCTGGGTAGTGTATGTGTAAGGAACTTTCAGAATAGGCCCTGTAAATGTTTGTTGATGTCCCCATTTCGAACTGACCTCCTCTTCTACAGATTCACTGGCATAGCGCCGCTCACGGATTAAATCCTGCACCATGCTCACCGGAATAAGCAAAAGAAGGATCAGAAAACCGATGGAAACCGCTTTAAATGTAATACTGTTGGTCATTTTTGACCAGGCTGACTGAGAATTGTTTTGTGTATTCATGATATAATTAATTTATTATTTAAAAGTGCTTTGAATTACAAAGTATATAGTCAAAAAAATATATTATACATTCATCAAGCCTTCCAAGGCCTTGAGGTGTTCGCGAAATTGCTTTTCGCCCGATTTTGTAATGGAATAAGAAGTGTTGGTTTTCTTTCCGATAAACCGTTTATGAACACCAATCATACCATTACTATCCAAGGCCTTCAGGTGGGTAGCCAAATTCCCGTCGGTAACGTCCAGCAATTCTTTCAGCTCGTTGAATGAAAGGCTGTCGTTCACCGCCAGCACCGCCATAATGCCTAAGCGGATGCGGTGGTCAAAAATTTTATTTAATCCGGCAATAATATTTTTCATTTCCGGTCATATTTAAAATAAAGGAACAGGCCTGCCGCCACATTGGCCAAGCCAAAACCCAGCACCCAAAACAACAGACTGGGTCTTATAAGGAAGGCATCTAACAAACCCAATACAATTTCACAAATGCCCAGGTAATATACTTCGCGAACCGTAAACTTTCCTGCATTGACCAGTGCCAACCCATAAAAAATAAGCATGGCCGACGGCAAAAATTGAATATGCCCATGCACCATTAATGCCAAACAGAAAATACCGCCGGTAACAAAAGGTATGCAGAAATTCAAGAGCGCCCTTTTGGCCGAGAGCGACCAAAACGACTGTTGCGCTTTGCCGGCTTTCCGCACAATGAAAAAGAAAGCGGCCAGCACCGCACAAGTCAACACCACAGCAGCCAGCACCATCATTTGGGAGCGTACATTCATGCCTGTGTGCACACCTACGCCACGCATATATTCATCATATTTCACCACCCCGCCGGCCAGCACAAAGAACCGCGCCACAGCCATGCCCACCAAAGCAATAAGGCCTGCGGAAAATAGCGACCAGCCGCTTAAACCCATAAACTTTGATGATTTTTCCATCAAGTTCCTGATATGTTTGAGGTCTTCCGAATGTTGAGTTGTTGCCATAATAAAAGTACTTTGAAATGCAAAGTAACAACATTTTTTCGAATAAAACAAATTTAATATTGAAAGCAAACAAAAATAACTTTTTAGTTGAAAAAATAAACTGCATCTACCTATACGCATTATTCCATAAAGTTTTGCAACGGTTTATTTTTTCTTTTCCCCCGAAAGCAGTAATTTTGCATCATCTGACCGATACAATGAATCAGCGCATGCGCATTGGTTGGACTTTATAACGTGGTTGCTATGAAGTCCCTGCCCGAGAAGCGTATGCGCTTTATTGTATTGGTCAGATAGTACAATGGGTGGGGACTTTTTTTCTCCCATTCAACGGTTGCGGTATTTCGATAATTTATTCCTATCTTTGAATAACAGAAATACTTAAATCTAAAAAATATGCGTTGTAGCTTTCTTTTTCTTTGCCTGCTGTTAGCTCCTTATGCTTTACCGGCACAAACTGTTCCCGTAGAAACGGAATTGAGAAAACACGTTGATTTTCTGGCTGCCGACTCTTTGTTGGGACGGCGCTTCGGCTCGGTAGACGCATGGAAAGCGAACCAATATATCATTCGTGAATTTCAAGCCGCCGGTATTCCGCCTTTCTTTCCGGAAGGATACCTGCAAGCATTTTCCGTAGGAAATACCGGAGGATATAATGTAGTGGGAGTCATTGAAAGCGACGATCCGGCAGGCCGGCAGGAATATATTGTGATTGGCGCCCACTATGACCACTTAGGCTGGGAAACCGGTGAAAACGGAGAGAAAGTAGTATATAACGGCGCCAACGATAATGCGTCGGGCGTAGCAGTGCTTCTGGAAGTGGGAAAACGATTGAAGCAACGGCAAAAAGAATTGAAAAGGAGTATTATCCTCATTGCTTTCGACGGGGAAGAACAAGGTTTATACGGCTCAGTGCATTTTTTTGATACACACCTTGTTCGTCCCGAAGCCATCAAGTGTATGTTCAGCATCGACATGGTAGGGATGTATACGGCCAATGACGGATTGATTCTTAGCGGAGTAAACATGTTGAAAAACGGGATGGATTATTTTACCGGAAATTTTGCTTCCGACCCGGACATAAAGTTACAACTCAGGAATAGAAATAAGAACCCGTTCTATGGCACCGATTCGGATTCGTTTTTGGGCAACGGTGTTCCCGGCATACATGTTCACACCGGGCTTGATTCGCCTTATCACCAACCGGAAGACGATGCGGACAGACTCGACTATGAGGGCATGGCAAAAGTAGTGGATGTCATGGAGAAGATCAGCGTCAAACTATCTGATGAAAACGAGCTGGAGCCGGCTGTAAAACCGGAGTATAGCGCTTCCGTTAAGTTCGGTTTAAATATTGCGCTCGGTGCATCTCATTACAACTATAATGACGCATTTTTCAACTCCAAATCCCGTTTCGCTTTTGGGGCGGGACTATTTAGTGAGATCAAATTATTTAAACCCTGGCTTTGGCTGCGTCCCGAAGTAGCTTTTGAAAGCGCCGGCGGCGACTATTGGGATGATTATGTAAGGGACTATTCCGTTGCTGTTCCGGTGAATGTTGTTTTCCGGAGTACTTTTCACCCCGCAATAGCTGTCTACGCCGGTGTAGGAGGCTATTATAAATACCATTTCGCCCAACATTATCCGGCCGACTACGGCGGGAAACTGGACAATCAAGATTATGGCCTGAATTTACTCATAGGTTTCGATGTGATGAAGTTCCGGATTGAAGCTGCATATCGATATGATTTTAGCCGGTCGTTACATGACCCGGCATTCGGCCGCGCCAATTTGCAGACAGTCATGGTAGTGCTGGGGTTCGGATTTTAATGAAAAAACAGATAGGCCAGGACAATGGCGGCAATAACGCCCGCCAGGTCGGCAATGAGCCCGGCGCCAATAGCATAGCGCGTGCGTTTAATACCCACCGAGCCGAAATATAGCGCCACAATATAGAAAGTAGTATCGGCGGCGCCCTGGAAGAGGCAGGACAAGCGCCCCTGGAAACTGTCGGCGCCGTAGGTGCTCATGGCTTCCACCATCAACGCGCGGGCGCCGCTGCCACTAAGTGGCTTCATAAAAGCGGTGGGTAAAGCGCCGGCAAAGTCGGTATTCACGCCGAACAAACCCACTAACCGGGCGATCCCGTCGATCACGTAATCCATAGCTCCCGAGGCGCGGAAAATACCTATGCCCACGAGCATGGCCACAAGGTACGGAATGATTTTTATCATCACCTGAAAACCTTCCTTCGCCCCGTCAATAAAGGCGTCGAATACATTGATGCGCTTGTAGGCGCCGCCGGCAATAAAACCCATAATAATCAACAGCAAGATACCGCTGCTTGCCACGCGCGATACGGTGTCCATTTCTTCACGCGAAAGCGTGGAAAAATACCACACCAGCAAGCCCAGCGCCAGGGTAATGCCGCCGATCCAGGCAATCACCGTGCGCTGAAAAAGGTTTATTTTCTGTTTGATGCCCACCACGATCAATCCCGTGAGCGACGACACATAAGTGGCAAATAAAATAGGCAGGAACACGTCGGTAGGGTTCACTGCACCAAGCACCGCCCGCTGCGCCATAATGCTCACCGGAATAATCATCAGCGA
>DBDM01000179.1:8416-8596 GCA_002293585.1 Bacteroidales bacterium UBA932 | reverse complement strand
ATGCCGTACTCGTCGCACAGCGCATAAAAAACCTCTTCGGTCGACTCACCCGTCCAGTTCCGTATAATATTAAAATTAGCGTCTTTATGCAGCCGGAAATAAGGCTCCAAATGTTCCCGCGACACCCGTTTCATCCCGTCGTCCATTCCCCAGTTCCCGCCGCGGCAAAAGATGCGCACA
>DBDM01000179.1:6143-8346 GCA_002293585.1 Bacteroidales bacterium UBA932 | reverse complement strand
TTGGTGAAGAACACCCTTTCTTCGTAATCAAACACCGGAACGCCAGGATTGGCCGTTTTCACCGGGGTGTATTCGTAGCGTACGTTTTGCTTGTCGGCATTGTGCGCCATGAGTTCATACGACATTTCGCGGATGCCGAATCGCACCTTTTTCACATCCGACAGGCGCTCCGCTTGCTGTGCTTCTATTGTCAGGTCATACATGGCCTGGTTGCCGTAGCCGTTAGGCCACCATAGACGGGGATTTTTCACCTTCAGTGCGGGAAATTGTTCCGGTGTGAACACCACTGTTTTTTCTTCATTCGGCAATAAGGAATATTCCTGCCGGACGGTTATTTTTTCTATGCTGGCCGTCAGTATGCCCTGCACCGGCCGGTTGGTGTTGTTTTTTAAAGGGGCCATCAATTTTATTTCGGCAAGGGTAGTGTCCGGCAAATTCAATTCGGAAATCACCTGTACGTCGCCGATAAACACATCGCCACCCATTTTCAGCTTCACATCCTGCCAGATGCCCGTGTTACGGTCGCGAATGCCCGGAATCCAGTCCCAGCCAATGGAAGAAATAAAGGTAGGCCCGTCGAGGCTCAACATGCCGCCGTTGAGCCAATGTCCCGCCACAATTGACTGTTCATGCGGAATGCCCGGATTGGCCGGCGGGTAGACATGCACCGCCAGTACATTTTCTTTCCCGTCGCGGTACACCACCTCGCTTACGTCAAATTCACCACGGATGAAAGCCCCTTTAATATTGCCCAATTTTCGGCCGTTGAGAAACACTTCGGCAAAATAATTAATCCCTTCAAAAACGAGGTGCATTTGTTGCTCATTGTCCGCATCCGTCAGCACAAAACGCTGGCGGTACCACCAGTCCATGCGGCTCAGGGTGTCGGGAATGTATAAATTATTCAAGCCGAAATAAGGGTCGGCGTACACATTTTGTTGCACTAAAGTAGTCAAAACAGTGCCGGGCACAGTGGCGTTGTACCATTCGGCGGTATTCAATTGCGGGTCGAATACGGATTTCCCGGAAGCGATGACCGTAGCGCCGTCGGTCAGCTCCCAGCCTTCACGGAGCGCTTGTTCTCCCTGTTTGATCGTAACCACTTGCGGCAACACCTGCACTTTGGGCAAGCGCACCGTAGCCTGATAAGGTGCATTTCCTTTGGGTAGTCCGGCGGCCGGTTGCGGCGTTTTCAGTCCCGTCCATAAATGGGTTAACCGCTGCGCCTGAAGAGAGGTTATCAACGCTATGCCGCACAATAGCAGTAAGAAACTTTTTTTCATTTTCCGGTAGTTATTTCTCGTTTATATTGCATTGATCCGGCTGATCGCCGTCCGCACTTTTTCCGGGTCTGTCCGGCACACATCGCCGGGGTAGGCGGAGCGGAAGGAGCCGTGAACCTCTTTAGCTCCGGTAGTTGCAACCAATTCCGCTACATTGTCCGGTGTCAATCCGCCGCCGGGCATTATGATTATACGGTCACCCGCCTGCGCCACCAACTGCTTGAGCGCGCCGATCCCTTCAGGTGCTGTGGGGTGTCCGCCGGAAGTCAATACCCGCTCGCAGCCCAGTTTAATGACGGTTTCCAAAGCTTCGGTCTGGTTGCTGCACCGGTCAAAAGCCCGGTGAAAAGTCACTTGCATGGTATATTCGCGGGCTATAGCCACAAGCGCTGCGCAACGCGGCACATCTATACTGCCGTCGGCATTCAGCATGCCTATGACCACTCCTTCGCAGCCTGCTTTTCCGCAATGCCGGATGTCCTCCTGCATTTGCAAAAACTCCGCTTCATTATATACAAAATCGCCGCCGCGCGGACGAATCAGCACAAATATTTTTATGCCGAGCTGCCGCCGCACGTTATTGATCAGGGCAAAAGAGGGGGTGGTGCCGTCGATTTCCAGTTGTTGACACAGTTCTATCCTTCCTGCGCCGCCCTCTTGCGCCGCCAGTGCCGATTCCAAGCCATCAGCACATACTTCCAATATTATTTTATTCATGACTGACTAACAAATCTCTATTTTTCAATACATTATTTTCTCCAAGCAATAAATTACCAAAGAAATACATTAGATATTCATTCGTGGACTTTATATTGTGCGGAAAATCATTGTAATTTGCCCTTACGAGTGCATTTCGAAAATACCACGAGTGTTCGGCAAACAGCGAATTATCAATATCAAAACCAAAAGAACGCAAGTAT
>DBDM01000179.1:2331-6116 GCA_002293585.1 Bacteroidales bacterium UBA932 | reverse complement strand
TGAATTTGCCAAATTCCCGAGATAAATTTCACAATATGCTGAATAGATTGATATAAATCAACCACCTGATAATCAAATTGTTTTTCCTGCTCAAAATCATACTCAAGCGTTGCACGAACAAGCTCAGCATCGGCATAAAGAACCGTTTTACCATTCAGCACCCACTCGGATTTGGTGATATTGTAATCCCTGATTTTCCCGGCAAATTTATAAATTCCCGTAAAAAGCCGACGGTGAATATTAATATATTCGACAGGAGAAAAAGAAAATGTACGATTCGACAAGATTTCAGTAATACGCGAAGACACTTTGTCTGCCTCTTCGGTACGATCATCTTCATCTGTATCTGTGTTTCTAAAAGATCTTGTTTTGTAATAAGTACTTATGCGGTCTTTTACCTCAAAAATCGTTATTTTGCCCTCAATATTTTCTTTGGCATTCTCAATAAGATAATTGGATGGCTTCAAGCCATCAACATCCTGCAACCCGATTGCAGTTTGCCAAATTCGGGCTTTTTCTTTGCGAGAAGGTTCTCCCTGCCTTATGTATTCTTCAAAATCACTCACCATTAACCATTTTTTTCAATTGGTAAAGATACGATTTTTACAGCGATTTTGCAAATTGAAAAATACTAAATAATCCCCATAACTTTAAACACATAAATCCAGCCGGTGAGGGTGAACAGGGAGAGGAGGGAAGTTACCAACACGATGTCGGCCGCCAACCCGGCGTCGTTGTTCATTTTGCTGGCCATCACATAGCTGGCTACGGCCGTGGGCACAGCGTACATTACCAGCAACACCAGCAGGTCGGCGCCGCCGAAACCCAACCAGCCGCGCAGTCCGTAAGCTATAGCCGTGAAAATGAAAGGGCCGATTACTAATTTAATGGCCGCCACTGTGAGCACACTCTTTAAACCCGATCTCAGCTTATCGAAATTAATAGCCGCCCCGATGGCCAGCAAAGCCATAGGATTGGCAGAAATGGCCATATAATCCACCGCGGTGGCTATAAAGCGGGTTTCCCCGGCCGAAAAGAGCGGGATCTTGAACAAGGCAAAGGGTAATCCGCATAGAATACCGATAATCAGCGGATTTTTGGCTATATCTTTCAGGGTCTTTCCTAATCGAATGGGCTGCGGGTTCTTGCTCCGTACAGATAATATAATAATAGCCAATATATTATACAACGGAACAGCAAAAGCCACGATCAGGCTGCCCTTGGCAGGATATCCCAACACATTGTTGATCAAAAACAATCCGACGATAGCATAATTTCCTCGAAAACAGCCTTGCACAAAAGCACCCACGCTTCCTTTGTTTTTCACAAAGCATTCGGCGAAAATCCAGGATAAAATGAAGAATAGCAAGGTGCTGATTAAGGCGTAAATGATGAATGAGGGAGCGAAAAGATCGTACAGGTCCGAACGGGCGATATCGCGAAAAAGCAGTAGCGGCAGCGCCACGTTAAACGTAATGGTATTCAGTCCGTCGACAATTGCCGGAGTGATCATGCCGGCCTTTTTCAACCACCAGCCGATGCCGATGATGAGAAAGAGGGGTAACACACAATTGGCGCTAAAAAGGAAAGCCTCCATAAAAAATGACGAATTACGAATTAAAAAACAAATATAACCATAAAAAATTCGTATTTTCGCAGGTTAGTTCGTAATTTGTAATTCATAATTCATAATCAAATGATTTTCACACCCCAAACATATAAATTGCCGGATATTCCCCAACAACCGTTTATCGACGTCGCAGAAATCGAGTCTTTCCTGCGGGGAAACAAGCCTTCTACAAAAGAAGTGACGGAGGTGATCGTTAAATCACTCAATAAAGAACGGCTCAGTATGCAGGACACTGCTACGCTGATCAAAGCCGACGATGCCGAAAGCGTGGCCCTGATTAAGCAGGCGGCGCGCGAACTGAAACGGCAGGTCTATGGTAACCGTATTGTACTTTTTGCTCCTTTGTATGTGGGCAATTACTGTATGAACAACTGCGCCTACTGCGGGTTCCGGGCGGGAAATAAAGAAGCAGTACGCACCACATTAAGCCGTGAGCAGCTTATCCGCGAGGTGGAAGCCCTGGAAGATGAAGGACAGAAACGCCTGATCCTTGTGTTCGGCGAACATGCCTCCTACACGCCCCAATTCATTGCCGACACTGCCCGCACGGTGTACGGCGTAAAAAAAGGCCACGGCGAGATACGCCGCCTGAACATCAATGCGGCGCCGCTCGACATTGAAGGGTTCCGCACCGTGAAAGAAGCGGGGATAGGCACCTATCAGATATTCCAGGAAACTTATCACCCCGAAGCATATAAGCGCTACCATCCGTCGGGCCCTAAAAAAGATTACCATTACCGCCTCACAGCGCTGGACCGCGCACAGGAGGCCGGTCTCGACGATGTGGGTATAGGCGCCCTGTTCGGGTTGTACGACTGGAAGTTCGAAACCTTAGCCCTGTTGCGTCATGTCAATCATCTCGAAGCCTGCTACAATGTAGGCCCGCACACGATCTCCTTCCCGCGCATGCAGGCCGCATCGAATGTGGCATTTGATAAGCAATATGCAGTGAGCGATGATGATTTTGTGCGTATGGTGGCTATTTTAAGGCTGGCCGTGCCTTACACGGGATTGATATGTACCGCCCGTGAAAAAGCCGAAGTGCGGCGCGAGGTGTTGCAGTACGGCGTGTCGCAGATCGACGGCGGGACAAAGTTGGAGATCGGCGCTTATGCCGAAGACCTGCATAACGAACAGAATTTGCAGCGCGAGCAGTTCCATATCAACGATTCGCGCTCATTACACCACGTGATCGAACAGTTATTGGACGACGGCTACCTGCCTTCGTTCTGTACTGCCTGTTACCGCAAAGGGCGCACCGGCGAGCATTTCATGGAATTTTCCGTTCCCGGCTTCATCAAACGTTTTTGCACCCCCAACGCCATTTTCACCCTGGCCGAATACCTGGAAGATTATGCTTCCGAAGCGCAACAGCAGAAAGGTTATGCCCTGATTGAGGAACAACTCGCCCGGCTGGAAGCGCCGGTGGCGGCACAGGTCAAAGCCACGCTGGAGCGTATAAGAAAAGGGGAGCGGGACCTGTATTTGTAGTGAAAATAAAGGTAGATATTTTATGCTAACAAAAGAAGAAGCACGAAAAAAGATTGCCTCCCTTGTTCAACGGTTTGATGAACAAAAAGAGTTTTATAAAAGCAAGGACTATAATGAAACACAAACCAGACGTGATTTTATTGATCCGTTTTGGAAGGCACTGGGTTGGGACATTGATAACGAGCAAGGCTATGCCGAAAGCTACCGTGAAGTTATTCATGAAGACCGCGTGAAAGTTGGCGGGGCAACAAAGGCTCCCGATTATTCATTCCGGCTTCCGGGCGGAAAACGGCTCTTTTTCCTTGAAGCCAAAAAGCCAAGCGTAATCATCAAAGATGATATTCAGCCTGCATATCAAATTCGCCGGTACGGTTGGAGTGCTAAAATGCCTATCAGTGTAATTTCCGACTTTGAAGAATTTGCTATTTATGATTGTAGCAGTAGGCCTAAACCGACCGATAAAGCAAGTAATGGTAGGATAAAATACTTTACTTATGCTGACTACTTGAATGAATTTGATTTTATTTGGACTACATTCAGCAAGGAATATGTACTGAAAGGCAGTTTCGATAAATATATTCAGAGCGACAAGAACAAAAAGGGAACTACCTCCGTTGACCGTGATTTTTTGGCATCACTTGACAAGTGGCGGGTGGAGTTGGCG
>DBDM01000179.1:144-2325 GCA_002293585.1 Bacteroidales bacterium UBA932 | reverse complement strand
AACTTTGTGGTGCAACACACCATTGACCGTATTATTTTTTTGCGCATAGCCGAAGACCGCAGCGCCGAGCGGTATGGCACTCTACAGAATGCCGTGAAACATGGTGATTATTACAAAAATCTCATGCAACATTTTCGTGTTGCCGACCAAAAATATAATTCAGGGCTTTTTGACTTCAACAAAGATAAAATCAGTACCAAAATTTCCATTGACAACAAGGTGATCAGTAATATTATTTCCGAACTGTATTATCCTGTTTGTCCGTATGAATTTTCGGTGTTGCCGGTAGAGATTTTAGGGAGTGCCTATGAGCAGTTTTTGGGCAAACAAATTTTGCTTTCAAAAGGCGCGCGCGCCACTATTGAAGAAAAGCCCGAAGTCCGCAAGGCGGGCGGTGTATATTACACACCACAGTACATTGTCGATTACATTGTTAAAAACACTGTCGGACAACTCTTGGAAAATAAAACGCCGGCAGAGGCCAGCGACATTAAAATTGTTGACCCCGCCTGCGGTAGCGGCAGTTTTTTGATAGGGGCTTATCAATATTTACTGAATTGGCACAAAGACTACTACACGCAAAACGGCAAGCCGGGCAAGGGAAATAAAAACAATCCGTTGACGCCGGCAGGCGAATTAACCACGGCTGAGAAGAAACGTATCTTGCTCAACAATATATATGGTGTTGATTTGGACAGCAACGCTGTTGAAGTGACCAAGTTGAGCTTGCTTTTAAAGTGCATGGAGGGGGAAACAAAGGAAAGCATTGAGGCACAGGCGAAGCTATTTCACGACCGCGTTTTGCCCAGTTTAGACAACAATATTAAGAGCGGAAATAGCCTGATAGACGTTGATTATTACGATAATGAACCGGATTTTGGCGAGGAACGAAAGGTAAAGCCCTTCTCGTGGCGCAAGGCTTTTCCCGACGTGTTCAACCGGAATATTCCGGTTGATAAGCAATTGCCTTTCAAGGAACAATATCTGCGGGTAAAAAAGCTGCAAGAATATACCGACGAAATGATAGCCACCTACATAGCAAAAGAACCGGAGGTAGCATATTCAACACGTAATTCAGGCTTCGATTGTGTGATTGGAAATCCGCCTTGGGTTTCACTAAATGGAAAATTCGGAAACGATATTTTAAAACCTCAAGCACGACAGTACCTAATCAACAAGTACCATGGTAATACATATATGCCCAATCTATACGAATACTTTGTACACAAAGGATTGGAATTAATCAATGGAAATGGTCTTTTTTCTTTTATTGTTCCTGATAGATTGGGTTTCAACACGCAGTTTATTTCATTGCGCAAAAAAATATTATTGAATTATAAGATTGACGAATTACTTTATAAAGCACCTTTCCCTAATATCGTTACAGATACTTTGATATTCCGTTTTACACAAAAAAAGGGAACTGACAATAATTATAAAATTGTAGTTGGAGAGTTTGGTAAAACAACGCAAATCAAAATATCTAAAGAGTATTTACAAGACAATGAATATCGCTTTGTTTATGAAAGTAGTGATAAGGCGTCAAAAATATTAGAGAAAATTTTTTTGAATAAAAAATGTAAACCGCTTGGAAAAATTGCAGAAACAACATCAGGATTTGGTGGGAAGTCAAATGAAATAACAAATACACGAAAGACAAAAAAACAGATTGAAATTGTCAGAGGTAGAAGCATTCAAAAATTTTCTTCTGTAACTCCTTATTTTTTTGACTTCAAAAAAGAAAATATTACAGGACGAACAACCGACAAAAAAAAGTTAGGAATAAAAGAAAAAGTTTTGTTACGCAAAACAGGGTCGCCAATCATTGCCACCTATGACGAAAGCGGCATTTATCCTGAACAATCATTATATTTTATTTTTAACAATATAACAGATAACTCGCTTAAATATTTTACAGCTTTAATTAATTCTGAACTTTTTCAATTTGTGNNATAAACTTGTAACAAACAAAAACAGTACACCACAGCTCAAAAAAGTTGACCTTGATAAGTTTCCTATTTTCATTTGTGATAAAACAAACAAAGAAAAACATAATGAAATTGTAAAAAATGTTAACCTGCTTTTGAAACTAAACAACGATCTAAAAAATGAAACTTTACCAACCCAAATAGAACAAATACAAGCACGGATTGCCCATCGCGAAGACCGTATCAATGAAAT
>DBDM01000179.1:0-132 GCA_002293585.1 Bacteroidales bacterium UBA932 | reverse complement strand
AATAAACATTCAGAGGATGCCATTACGTAATTTCATCCTGCATTTTATATTACTGTTGTTATTACCGGCAACACCCTTGTGTGCGTACACTTCCGACACGCTCACCATCCTCTTCACCCACGACCTGCATTC
>DBDM01000036.1:3395-3927 GCA_002293585.1 Bacteroidales bacterium UBA932 | reverse complement strand
CCAGGTAAGTGGCGTCGCTTACGTTATAAGTTACCGCCGGAGGGATCATGATCTCATCGTTGAGGAAAACACCGGTGCCGGCAGGGTTCAGGCTTATGGAAGAAAAATCACCGCCCAATGCGGTAAAGGCGCCGCCCATAGCCGTAAAACGGGCTGTTCCTCCGTAATAATTCTGCGAAAAATACAACGCATCCAACGCAAACTGGGCATAAGCCATGCTGAAGGCCGAAATAAACAGGGTAAATGTAATAATTGTACGCTTCATATCTTACCTTCTCCTTGAATTTCCTGAACTACTTGATCCGCTTGACGAACTTCCCGAACTGCCACTTGAACCCGATGAACTGCCGGAATAGCGGCTTGANNGAATTGCTACTTGATGACGACGGAGTACTGTAACTACTGTTATTGTCGCTCGTCCTGCGGTTGTTGATTGTCGATTGGTGCGAAACATTACTATTATTGGAATTACCACGGTTAGTGTAATTGTAAGTAGCTTCGTTACCGTTATTGCTGCTTGTTCCGCCGCTCC
>DBDM01000036.1:2112-3328 GCA_002293585.1 Bacteroidales bacterium UBA932 | reverse complement strand
GCGGTTATAAATGCCGCTGCTATTGTTGTTCGCAACGCCGGCGTTTGTTGATTGATGATTGCTCATTACCGGCTGGTTGCTGCTACTGCTGCTTGCGACACGGCGGGACGAGTAATTGCTTGTTCCGGCAAGGTTGCTGCGCCGTCCGCTTATCTGTTGGATTTGCGCTGCGTTGCGCGTCACGCGTGATGCGCCCACCGATTGCTGCTGCGGTTTCCCATAATGTACATTATCGGCATAATAAGGTGGCCTGTAATGATGGGGGTAATACCCGTAATAAGGCCCATGCCTCATATACCACCACTCGGGGTAGTAGCCGTAATACGGATAATACCAGGGATCCCAACTCCAGGCATAGTAAGGAGAATAATAATTGTAACCCCAATAGGGAGTATACCAGCTATTATACCAACTGTAGTAGGGGCGGTGATACCAGCCGTATCCTCCCACATAATTGATAGTGATGTTGGTAGTGCCTGATGTAGGTCTTTCGTATTCGGATTGGTCAAACATCCGCAGGCGGCGGGCGTAAGAATCATCCGGGTCGATCTTCACATCCACAACCGCTTCATTATTTGCCGTCAACTGCACACTGTCCGCCGCATACTGCGTACTGCTTGCTGTGTACTGCTGACTGCCTACTGCCGACTGCGTACTGTTTTTCTCCATCGCCGACAGAGTCTTATCATATAGTTGTGCGGCAGCTTGTTGATTAACTGCATTGCTATGAGATGTTTTTTCGGCGGAATAATAAATGCCGTCTTCAGCATCTGTTGAGGATGAAGCATAACGAGTAGAGGAGCAGGCGCCAAGCAATAAAGCTAACGCCGGAATTGCTAAGAGTTGTAAATTTTTCATGTTGATCCTCCTTTTTTCCATTAAATTTCTTACTTTTGCAGAAATTCTTTTTGCAAAGATAGCAAAAAATAAAGGAAGTTATGTTAATAATCTTTAAAAATTTATGGCAAAAGAAGTAACAAATAAGGATGAAAATTATTCGTTGTGGTATAACAACTTGGTTGTTAAGGCAGATTTAGCTGAAAATTCGGCAGTTAGGGGCTGCATGGTGATCAAGCCTTATGGCTATGCCATTTGGGAAAAAATGCAGGCGGCATTGGATAAAATGTTCAAGGACACGGGGCATGTGAATGCCTATTTCCCGCTTTTCATTCCCAAATCGTTTTTAAGTAAGGAAGCCGAACACGTGGAAGGTTTT
>DBDM01000036.1:1907-2076 GCA_002293585.1 Bacteroidales bacterium UBA932 | reverse complement strand
TTCGGCCAAATTGGAAGAAGAATTGGTTGTGCGCCCTACATCTGAAACCATTATTTGGAATACATATAAAAATTGGATTACTTCCTACCGTGACCTGCCGGTGCTGTGCAACCAGTGGGCTAACGTGGTGCGTTGGGAGATGCGTACGCGCCTTTTCCTGCGCACGGCC
>DBDM01000036.1:0-1815 GCA_002293585.1 Bacteroidales bacterium UBA932 | reverse complement strand
AAAACCGCCAGCGAGCGTTTTGCCGGGGCTATTGATACGCTTTGTATAGAGGCTATGATGCAGGACGGCAAGGCTTTACAAGCCGGAACTTCGCATTTCCTGGGACAAAATTTTGCCAAAGCTTTCGACGTGCAATTCGCCGGAAAAGACGGTAAGCTCGACTACGTGTGGGCTACCTCCTGGGGCGTGTCCACCCGTTTAATCGGCGCGCTGATTATGGCGCACAGCGATAATAATGGTCTGGTGCTGCCTCCGAAATTGGCACCCATACAGGTGGTGCTGGTGCCCATTTTTAAAGGTGAAGAAGAATTGTCGCTCATGCGCGAACATCTCTCTGGTGTGAAAAATCAACTCGAAGCTAAGGGCATCAGCGTGAAGCTCGACGACCGCGACCATCTGCGCTCAGGGTTCAAATTCGCCGAATGGGAGCTTAAAGGCGTTCCGGTGCGCATAGCCGTGGGTCCGCGCGATATGCAGAATAAGACCCTCGAAGTCGCCCGCCGTGACACCCTCGAAAAACAAACGGTGCCCGTGGAAGGAATTGCGGCGTACGTAGAAAACCTGTTGACGGAAATACAGCAAAATATCTACAACAAAGCCTTGGATTTCCGCGAAAAAAATACGTTTACAATAGACAGCTACGAGGAATTTAAAACACGTATTGAGGACGGCGGGTTCTTTTTGGCGCACTGGGACGGAACAGCCGAAACGGAAGCGAAAATTAAAGAAGAAACCAAAGCGACCATTCGTTGCATTCCTAACGAAGTAACGCCGGAGCCCGGACAATGTATGGTGACGGGTAAACCTTCGGCGCAACGCGTGATATTTGCACGGGCTTATTAATTGAACAATTGACTATGGAAAATACACTTTCTCCGCAAGAAGAGATGTTGAAAAACCTGACTGAGAAATCGAGTGTCAAACAGAAAACTTATGACGCGACCCTTGAGGTTTTCACCCAACTGAAAACTACGTTGCAGACGATGAGCGAAGAGGTGAATAAAGCCTTGCCCGACGGCGTCGATTCTCGTGTAAGGCTCGAATACCGCGACCGCGGCAAGTTTGAAGCGGAGATTAAAGTGTCCGGCGATATGTTGATCTTTAGCATGCACTCCAATATTTTTCAGTTTGACCGCGATCATTTGATCTGGAAGACTTCTTATGTGCAGCAGAATCCGAGCAATTCCTACTGTGGAATTATCAGCATTTATAATTTCTTGTCCGATTCCTTTAAGTACAATCGCCTGGATGACCTGGGCTACCTCATCGGCCGTATTTTTATTAACCGCGACAGGCTTTTCTTCGTGGAAGGAAAACGCCAGATAGGTTTTCGTTATAAAAGTTTCGGTGAAAAAGCGATCACGTCTGATGATTTGAAAACCATCGTGGAAACGGCCGTTCTCTATGCTATTGAATTCGATTTGCTGGTGCCGCCCTACGACATGGTGAAGGAAGCCACGGTAGAACAGATGAACCTGAAGATAGAAAATGCCAGGCTCCAAACCGGCAAGCGCCTCGGTTTCCAATTCAAGTCGGATGACGTGCTAAATGCGACTAAGGGATTAAGAGACGGACTAAGAGATAAGTGATGAACGATGAGTTATGAGTGATTTATTCAATTGCGAGGAGGAACGACGAAGCAATCATCTCTAATCTCTTAGTCTCTCATCTCTTAGTCTCTCGTCTCTTAGTCCCTTAGCTTCTTAGTCTCTTTTTTTTCCTATCTTTGTACTTATGATCATAGATACCCATGTTCATCTTTATGCCGGCGATTTTGCGGCCGACCTGCCTGAAGTCATTGCACGGGCGCAGCAG
>DBDM01000085.1:1546-10219 GCA_002293585.1 Bacteroidales bacterium UBA932 | reverse complement strand
TATGTGGTGGGATTGAACCGCACGAGCACCGACCTTTTCTTAACGGGTGAAAAAAGTTTTACCGGGGAATCGCAGGTCATTGATTTTAAAGGAAATATTATAGCTAAGGCCGATGAATATGAGGAAGAAGTCTTGGTAGTAGACTTGGATATCAATGCTTTAAATAAATTCCGTGCGCATTTCCCCGTTTGGATGGATGCGGACCAAATGCAAATACAATAGAACGCGGATGACNNCGCAGATTGGGCGAATTTACACGGTTTTTAACAATTCTGCGGAATCTGCGAGGAAACAACAATGCAAAAGATGTCCCGCAGAACTCGCTGATTTTCGCAGATGAAAATATCCGCGCTTATCTGTTAAATCCGCGTCATCCGCGTTCTATTATTTTTTTAATAGAAACTTGGAAAATATGAAAAAAATTCTGCTCACCGACCGACAATTGCCCACCCGGTGGTACAACATTATTGCCGACATGAAGACCCGGCCGCTTCCTCCGCTCAATCCCGCCACCCGGCAGCCTGCAACTCCCGAAGAACTAAATACGATCTTCGCCGAAGAGTTGGTGAAACAGGAAATCAGCACCGAGCGTTACATTGAGATACCGGAAGAAGTACAGGATATTTACCGGATCTATCGCTGTACGCCGCTGGTACGCGCCCGGGCATTGGAGAAAGCACTGGACACGCCCGCTAAGATCTATTTCAAGAACGAAAGCGTATCGCCTGCAGGCTCGCACAAGCCCAACACAGCCATCCCGCAGGCCTTCTATAACGCCAGGCAGGGAGTGAAGTACCTGACCACCGAAACAGGTGGCGGACAGTGGGGCACGGCCATTGCCTTTGCAGCGCAACATTTTCAACTCGACCTGAAAGTCTTTATGGTGAAAGTAAGCTACAACCAAAAGCCTTACCGGAAGCTGATGATGAATACCTGGGGGGCAGAGGTGATTCCTTCGCCCAGCACGCTGACACAGGCAGGTCGCCATATCCTGGCCGGCGATCCGGATTGTCCGGGCAGTCTGGGCATGGCGATTTCCGAGGCTATTGAGATGGCTGTCCGGCATCCGGAATCAACGAAGTATTGTCTGGGCAGTGTGCTGAACCACACGTTGCTCCATCAGACCATTATCGGTGAAGAGGCTGTACTGCAAATGGAGATGGCCGGGGAACAGCCCGACGTGGTGATTGGCTGCTTTGGCGGCGGGTCGAATTTTGCCGGCATAGCCTTTCCATTCCTCCGGAAGAACCTCACCGGCGGCGCCCATATCCGCGTGGTGGCGGTGGAGCCGGCTTCCTGTCCGAAACTGACGCGCGGCGCTTTCCGCTACGATTTCGGCGATACGGCCGGATTGACACCGTTGTTGCCCATGTACACGCTGGGACACGACTTTATACCGGCCAATATCCATGCCGGAGGCTTACGCTACCACGGCGCCGGGGCCATTGTGAGCCAGTTGCTGAAAGACGGATTGATGGAGGCGGTGGCGCTACCGCAGTTGGAGACCTTTACGGCCGGTATGCTTTTTGCCCGTACCGAAGGGATCATCCCCGCACCCGAGTCCATGCATGCCATTGCTGCCGCCGTCCGCGAGGCTAAGAAAGCCAAGGAGGAAGGGATAAGCCGGACTATCCTGTTCAACCTGTCGGGGCACGGCATGGTCGACTTGTATGCTTACGAGCAGTACCTGGCCGGTAACTTGACGGATGAGGAGTATATGCCGGAAAATACAATAGAACGCGGATGACGCAGATTGGGCGAATTTACACGGATTTTTAACAATTCTGCGTTCTATCACGGTATCAGCAGACTGCTGTCGCCGTAGCTCAGGAAACGGTAATTGTTGGCCAGGGCGTAGTCGTACACCCTGCGCCAGTTGTCGCCTATGAATGCTGCAATGAGCAGGAGTAGTGTGCTTTGCGGCTGATGGAAATTGGTAATCAGTCCGTTGGTCAGCTTAAATTTATAAGGCGGGGCGATCAATATCTGCGTTGCGGCATGAAGCGTATCCAACTGATTATTATCGAGATAATTAATTAAAGCTATCAAAGCATCTTTTGAGCTTGTGGTTTTGTCCGACAATTGATCTCGTCGATCTAAAGACTCGTAATTCGTAATTCGTAATTGCTCATACGGTTCCCATTGCTCCACCTGCTCCGGCTTATTACCTGCTATACATTGCATACCAAGATAATACAAACTTTCCAGGGTGCGCGCAGAGGTGGTGCCCACAGCAATTACAGGTCCCTGATGGTCAGCCAGTAAGGCCAACGTGGCGCGGCTAATGGAAAACGGTTCGCTGTGCATTACATGTCCGGCTATAGTGTCGGTTTTCACGGGGCGGAAAGTGCCGGCACCCACATGAAGTGTTACTTCAGTTAAAGTTATTTTTTTATTGTCTTTCAGTCGATTAAGTATATCATCTGTAAAGTGTAGACCGGCGGTAGGGGCTGCTACGGAACCCTTGTGCCGGGCATAAACGGTCTGGTAGCGGAGCGTGTCCTCGCCGGTAGCTTCCCGCTTCAGGTAAGGAGGAATAGGGATAGCCCCTCCGGCCTCCATGACACGGGCAAAAGAACCGCCGCCCGTCCACTTGAAGTTTATATGTAGATAATCTTCATATTTAGCTATAATTTCAGCAGTTAAAATACTATCACCGCCTATATTTTTTTGCAGGGGCGTGTCGTCTTTCCAGCGTTTCAGGTTGCCCACCGTACACTTCCATACGCAGGAGCCGGTGGTAGCAAAACACTGCTCATAATTCGATGGATCAATGGGTTCCAGGCAAAATATCTCAATAAGGGCGCCGGTATCTTTAGTAAACAGCAGGCGGGCGGGGATCACCCGCGTGTTATTGAAACATAAAAGCGCGTTATCAGGTAGCAGATCAATCAGTTCGCTGAATTGATGGGAGTGGAGTACACCTTTATTATAGTAGAGCAATTTAGACTGGTCGCGCCGGCCCGCCGGAAAGCGGGCGATCCGTTCGTCGGGCAGCGCATAGGTATAATCGGCAATAAAGAGGTTCGGTTTCATAGGACGGCAAAGATAACGCAATTATTTCCGGTTACAATTTTTAAACCCCGAATTATACAATTGTATACGTTTTACAGTTGTAAATACCACAACTTTCACCAAAATAGACAAGGATATTACAGTATTGCAAAGCCTTATATAGCACAATGTTTCATTTTATAACTAAACACTTTTTTATAATTAATAATCAGCTATTTATATACATTACTTAAAGCACTTTTATAATAGATATAGCGAGTTTTAAAGGGTGTTTTACAATTGTAAATCACGTNNTGAAACTAAATTATGCTTACATTTGTAATAACTAAAGTTTACAATTATGAATGACCGTTTAGTAGCTTTTTTACAGGCCGAACAACTAAATCCTGCCCGTTTCGCCGAATTAATGAACATCCAGCGTTCGGGCGTTTCTCATTTACTGTCGGGACGCAACAAGCCCGGCTATGACTTTTTCGAGAAATTCCTGCATAAATTCCCTTCCATAAATATTGAGTGGTTGATCTCCGGTCGCGGAAAGATGTATAAAGAGCAAAATTCCAGCACTTTATTTCCGGAAACAAAGCCCGCTTCCCCCTTAGTAAAGGACGAAGAGAGTTACCCCTACGGCTATATGTACAATGCTTCTCCGGCCGGCGAAAATACGCAGCACGTTGAGCCCGGACGTCCGGGACAACCGGAACATCCGGAGCCCGTAAAACAGGATAAACAAATTCAAAAAGTTATCCTTTTTTACGACGACGGCTCATTTGAGGTCTTTAAATAATGCGTTAATGTGTTGATTTTCCAATAAGTAAATTAATTTTTCAATTTTCAATTTTCAATTATCCATTATTTAATTACCTTTGCAGCATGTATAAAAGCCTGCGCAAATTTATATTTCTCTTCAGTCCTGAAACTTGCCACCGTGCGGTGGTCAGGTTGCTGAAAATCTCCCGGTTTATTCCCTTTGCCGGATGTGTAATGCGACTGTTATTCAGTTACAAGAATAAGAGCCTGGAGCGGGAAGTGCTGGGAATAAAATTTCGTAACCCTGTGGGACTGGCGGCCGGTTTCGATAAAAATGCGGAGGTGGTGAACCAGTTGGCCAATTTGGGCTTCGGCTTTGTGGAAATTGGCTCTGTGACGCCGCTGCCGCAACCCGGAAATCCGCAGCCACGGGTGTTTCGCCTGCCACAGGACAACGCCATCATCAACCGGATGGGCATTAATAACATTGGCGCTAAAGCAGTGGCCGAAAAGCTCCGTCGCACGCGCCGCCACCACCGTATCCCCGTGGGCGGCAACATCAGCAAAAATACCGCTACGTTTAATGTGCAATCGCCGTCGGACTACGAGCGTAGCTTTGCCATGCTCTATGATCATGTGGATTATTTTGCGGTGAACGTGAGTTGTCCCAACGTGACCGGCCTTACTCAGTTGCAGGATAGCGAGGTGTTGGAACAGATCATTGACCGGCTGATCAATGTGCGCCATTATCGCGACGATTATAAACCTATTCTGCTCAAGCTGTCGCCCGACCTTACGCTCGAACATATTGATGAAGTAGTTGATCTGGCGCGCTCTAAGGGCATTGACGGCATAGTGGCAGTGAACACCACTACTTCCCGTGACGGTTTGCAGACAGCCCCCGCGGAGGTGGAAGCCATCGGCAACGGCGGGTTGAGCGGCGCCCCGTTGGCACAAAAAGCTATAGAACGGGTACGCTACATCCACGAAAAGACCCAGGGACGCCTGCCGATCATTGGCGTGGGCGGGATCATGACGCCCGACGATGCGGTGAATATGCTGAAGGCCGGCGCTTCGCTCATACAGGTCTACACGGGCTTTATATACAACGGTCCCGGCTTCGCCAAGCAAATCCTGAAGAAACTAGTTAGTGGTTAATAAATGAACTCTCAACATCTCAGCACCTCAAAGTCTCACGGTCTTCTTTCGGCGTCTATTATTACTATTGGCGATGAAATTCTCATCGGACAGATCGTAGATACCAATTCGGCCTACATTTCGAAGGTCTTGAACAACCTGGGTATACGTGTTGAAGAAATGCTTTCAATAAGCGATGATAAAGACCATATAATAAATACTTTAAATAGAGTTACAAAACCCGGAAGGGTAGTGGTCGTTACCGGCGGTTTAGGTCCTACCAACGATGATATTACCAAAAAAGTGCTGGGCGCGTTCACCGGTGCACGATCGTGGGTGACGAATGAGGCGCAACTCAATATTATTAAGGGAATTACTGCTCGCCGCAACATGGCCATGGGCACCTTGAACCGCGCCCAGGCCGATGTGCCCGACACCTGCGAAGTACTTGTTAACCAAAAAGGTACTGCACCCGGAATGTGGTTCGACTATCGCGACTGCATACTGATCTCCCTGCCCGGCGTACCTTTTGAAATGCAGTACCTGATGGAGCAGGTGTCGCAGAAGTTGCAGCAGCGTTTCCGGCTGACGCCTATCTACCATCGCAGCCTGATGACCTTCGGACTTCCGGAGTCCACGTTGGCTGAGATGATTGCAGACTGGGAACAGGCCTTGCCATCCTACATGAAATTGGCTTATTTGCCCAACCCGGTTACCGGAGTTAAACTTAGATTGTCGATATACGATTATCTAATTGAAAATGACAAAAACAACTCTCCACTCGCGTCTGCTGTTGATGAACAAATTACCAAGCTGAGGGCCATTATCGGCAGTGCGCTGTATGGTGAGGAGCCGGACACCCTGCACAGCGTGGCAGGGCGGTTATTGTTGAAGAAAGGTGCCACGGTGGGTACGGCCGAGAGCTGCACGGGCGGTAAAATTGCCTCGCTCATTACCTCCTGCGCCGGCAGTTCGGCCTACTTTAAAGGCAGCATAGTGGCTTATGATAATTCATTGAAAACAGCTATTTTAGGAGTACCTACCGAAACTATTACTTCAAATGGAGCTGTCAGCCGCCAAGTGGTAGAAGCCATGGCCGAGGGCGCCCGGCGGGTATTGCAAACGGATTATGCCGTAGCCACGAGCGGCATTGCCGGTCCCGGTGGCGGCACCCCCGACAAGCCGGTGGGAACGGTGTGGATGGCAACGGCCGGCCCGGAAGGCGTATACAGCGAATTGCTCAGCACCACCGGCGACCGCGAGCGCATCATCGAACGCTCTGCCGCCAATGCACTGAACATGCTGCGGCTGCAGTTACAGTCATCATCTACTAATTTTAAATTGCACATGTGATAGACAATCACATTGTTTTCATCAAAGCGTTTGTATGCAAATCCCCATTGCGTCTTACTTTATCGAATTTTTCTTCTCCAAACCCCTCGTCAGCGAAGTAATTCCTTCATTAATAAGATGATGGACATAGTCATTAATTAAAGCATTGACAGCACTACTTATTACTATCATGGATTAGGCATTACGCGTTTTATGGCTTCATCCAAGTTTTTTGAAAATTGCTCAAGGGTAATACCGTTGCATGCCTTAACGGCTTCTTCAAAGCTCATTTGCAACCCGTAAGGAATAAGNNGTGCATCAGAAACATTCACAGGAATATTCACCAAATATTCCAATTCCTGTTCGGTGATGTATACTTTTTTCATTCTTAAATCTGCTATAATGATTGAATAAGTTTGGTGATGGATTTTACATTTAAATTCGCTACAAAGATGCAACATCTTTTCAATTTTTCAAAATATTTTATCCCTTCTTCCAAAAACAAAAAAGGCACCCATTGGATGCCTTCTTCATTATATAAAAACCATTTTTAGTCAGCAGAAGAATCAAGCATTAACGTCACAGGAATGCCCTGTGGGCCAAATCCTGTTACTGTACCGGACAAGGTCAGTGAAAATCCGCTCGAAGTATTATTATTCTCCGTAATGGTTCCACGTATTCCGCCGTATGAAGTGCCATTTACTTTAAATAGTTTCACGCCTTCTACTGTAAATCCGGCACCAGGTACTACCTGGGATAAGTCCAAATTTTGCTGGGCTACATTAAATGCATAGCCGGAACACGACATACTTGTCGATTCAATAGTTAATGTAGCATCATGATAGGCTGTAATATCTGTCAATTTTACAGCTACGGGCAATGTAAGGCTTGCCGGGCCCACGNNAAACAGCCGCCGACAATGTAGTGGTGCCCGCAACGGTGGCTACTGTAAAGGATTGATATTCTAAAGTCATATCATCATCAACAACTATTACGCTAATATTCTCGGTATAAGTACCTTCTAAGGGTAATAAACCATCACTGTCATCACCTTTATCACAGCCGGCAAGCGCCACTGTTAAACCCAAAGCTAAAACGGCAAATTTTGTAATTAATTTTTTCATAAATTTTATTTAAAGTTTATTGTTTTGTTGCATTGATTTCAATGGTACAAGGGGCATTAGAAAGTCCTCCCCCTGTTACAGTTGCGGTAATATACAATTGAAAGATGGTTGTATTAGCTACAGCGTTAGTTATACCCTGAAAGCCATGGAATGACGTATTATTATTTAAGGTGAATTGTTTATTATCGCCTTTCAGACTAAAAGTATATTCAGCCATTGCATCCATATACGCTTCGGCAGGCATCATGGTAAAGCCATAACNNATGGTAAAATCGGACGGAGGCGTAGTTTGCTGGCCTACTGCGCTTATAGTCACGGTTCCCGTAACATATAACTGAAGCGCAGGGGTAGTATACGGCAATTCGGCAATCACACCCTGGAACCCGTGGTACGATGTGTTATTCAACTTGCATTTCGTGTTATCACCTCTTAAAATAAATGTAAGCACCGAACCAAGCTGTTCAATTGTTGTACCGGTATTCACCATACTGAACCCGTAACCGTTCAGTGTACCGTCAGTGCTGCTACCGGTAAGTTGGGCATTATCACACTTGGTAAGCCCGGTGAGCTCAATGTTTATAGGCAGGGAAGTGGTCGACGTGCCGCTACCGGTCGGAATGGGAATAGTAGCGGACAGCTTGGATTCAGAGATGGAAAAACGTTGGCCGGGCAATGTCATATCATTAATACCCAACGCAGGAATATTCACTTTAATGGATCCCTGATACCAACCGTCTATGGGGCCGCTATTGTCTTTGGAACAACCGGCAGACAAAAGGGCTGCCATTGCTACGGTTCCTATGATGATAAAACTTTTAATCAGATTTTTCATAAAATGACATATTAAATTAAGGAACAAAGATATAGCTTTTTTCTTAATTATCAAAAGAAAAGGGCGTATATTTCATACGCCCTTCATAAATTTTCGATAACAAATCCTTAGTTCTTCAACAAGGCCCGCACATACACCTTATCGCCGAATTGCAGGCGCAGGTAGTAAGTGCCGGAAATTTCCGCATTGCTACGCGGTGTGTAAGTAATAATCTGTACGCCATTCTGCATTTGGCCGGACACAATTTCACTCACTAAGCTGCCGGATAATGAATACAGGCTAATGTTCACCAAAGTCGGTTTATTGAGGGTATACGTGATGTGCATGTAGTCGCTGTAGGGATTAGGATATACGGAATGTTGCACCGCCCGCACATCTATAACATCGCCGGTGGTATTGTCCCGTTCATAAACGGGTTCGTCTTCCACCTGCAGCAAGTCGGCCGTAGTGTAGAAAGAAGCTTGTGCGTTCGTTTCGCGCCCGTCG
>DBDM01000085.1:198-1531 GCA_002293585.1 Bacteroidales bacterium UBA932 | reverse complement strand
TACCACAGGTATTTTACCATTTCCACTTCGGCGGATTGGCAGCGCTCTTCCACATATTTTTCCACCGTTCTCAGCCGCAACACATTTTTCAGTACCCGTCCGTTCGGCAGCACTAACGTGCCGTAGCCGTCGCCTTCCGACGAGTAGGAGCCGGCCATGTAGTGTTCCATAGTGCTGTTGGGATACATGGTGCGCGCCGAGAAGTTACCTGCCAGCGCATCGCCGTAGGAGAAAGGATAGTTGACTTTTCTAATGGGCAGATCATAAACAATCGTTTGGGTGATGTCTGCATATCCGTTGAAAATATTGCCGGATAGATCGCAGGAATACGTAAATTTCCCGCCGGAAGCATTGGTCACCGTAATAAGCTGCTCGTCGTCCGATAACGATAGGGATTCCTGTAATTCAGGGGTATCAATCACATTTACAGCGCTAAAATCCCACAACGCATTAGCGCCGCCGTTGCCGGGAGCACTATAATCCACCTGCTGCATAGTGTTAGGAGCGCCAGGTTGTAATCCATGCGTTTTGAATGTCATAACAGGCTGCGAAACAGCTGCTAATGGCATTAAACAGAATAGTCCGATAATAGTCTTTTTCATTTTATTCTCGATATTATAGCAGGACAAATTTAAGCATTTTTTCAGAGAAAACATACACAAAATTCATTTTTTATGCACATTTAACGCCTTTTAACTTGTACGTTTTTTTTGCTACTTTTGTATTTAATTCTTAATTTTACAAGATGAAATATACCGATTCCTTTTCCCGGTTGCTCGATATCATGGACCAGTTGCGCGAAAAATGCCCTTGGGACCGCGAGCAAACCATTGATACGCTTAGGCCGCTGACTATTGAAGAAACATACGAGCTGAGCGACGCCATTCTTCATCACGACATGAATAATATTTGTAAAGAACTGGGCGACTTGTTATTGCATATTGTTTTTTATGCAAAAATAGGAAAGGAGCAGCAGGCTTTTACGATAGATGATGTAATTAATAAACTGTGTGACAAGTTAATATACCGTCATCCGCATGTTTTTGGCGAAACAGAAGTGAAGCATGCCGGCGAAGTGATCCAAAACTGGGAACAGTTAAAAACGAAAGAAAAGGACGGTAATAAGACCGTACTGTCGGGCGTTCCTGAGTCCATGCCCTCACTGATCAAAGCCTACCGCATGCAGGATAAGGCGCGCGCTGTGGGGTTCGACTGGGAAGAGCGCGGACAGGTGTGGGAGAAGGTATCCGAAGAATTACACGAACTGCAAGCCGAATTTGAAAGCGGCGACAGCGATAAGGCCGAGCAGGAGCTGGGCGATTTCCTCTTTTCA
>DBDM01000085.1:0-180 GCA_002293585.1 Bacteroidales bacterium UBA932 | reverse complement strand
AAGTTCCGCCGGCGCTTCGGGTACCTTGAGCAGAAAACCATTAAGCAGGGACGACAACTGAAGGACATGAGCCTCGACGAGATGAACGCTATATGGGAAGAAGCGAAGGGAATGGAGAATTGAAAATTTATTATTTATGATTGAACTGCATTTCCAAATAATAAATAATAAATAGTAAAT
>DBDM01000116.1 GCA_002293585.1 Bacteroidales bacterium UBA932 | reverse complement strand
TCCTTATGCCCGCCTGATTGCAGTGTACTTCAAACATTCCAATGCCGGTTTGTTAAAACAGGCCGTAGACGTATTTAAAACCGAAACCGCCCCGATTTTGTGCGAGCGTTTGTTCGGGCCTTTTGTGCCGGCGATTTATCGTGTGCAAAATAAATACATCATGGCTTTTTGGGCGCGTGCCAACCGTTATGACAACATTCCGGATGTGAAGATATTTCTTATTGAAACTTTTGCGCGGCTGCGTGCACGCTCCGGCTGGAGCGGGCTGGACATTGTAGCGGACGTTGATCCGCAGTAATTACAACTTCCGGCTCACCACCACCTTTATTGACTTCGGTACTAACTCGAACGTGAAAGGGGAGTAGCCCATGGCTTCCCCGTCGATCTCGATGGGGCTTTCGGGGCGGGTTTCCACGGTGATGTGCTGACATTGCGCCGACAATACTTTGGAGTAATTATACAGTTTTCCGTTATATAATTTGCGGAAATGGCGGAGTACGCTGAACACGTTCACCCGTTTAATGACCGTGATGTCGAATAAACCGTCGTCGATGACGGCATTGGGCATAGGGATCATGCCGCCGCCGTTGTACTTGCCCACGCCCACGGTAGCGCTGAATACATCATTGTCGTAAAACACCTGCCCGTCGATGATGACTTTAAAATGTTTGGAACGGTAGCGCAGCAATTCTTTGAGCGTACTTTTGATGTATAGCCATTTGCTCCAGCGGCCCTCATCTTTCAACCGGTTGAAACGGCGGTTCACCATGGCGTCGAAACCCATGCCGGCGGCATTGGCCATGTAACGCCGGTGCTGTATCTTCGTTTCGTAATACGTGATGAGCCCCACATCCTGTAATATGGTGTGCTCGGATACTAATGATTGCACGGCATCCGAGTAAGTTTTAGGAATGCCGAACATGCGCATCCAGTCGTTGCCCGTTCCGGCGGGGATCACTGCCAGCGAAATGTCGGCGGGAGGTACTTGTTGTTGTATAAAAAAACCATTAACCACTTCATTAATAGTGCCGTCGCCACCAATGGCCACAATTTTACGATAACCGTCGTTGATAGCTTTTACGGTCAGCTCCACCGCATGGTATTTATGTTCAGTGAATACACAGGTGAAATCCAATCCGCTGTGATTCATCTGATTGGATATGACAGGCCAATCCTTCAATCCGCTGCCGCTGCCCGCTTTGGGGTTCACTATGACCATCCAGCCGTTTTTAACAGATTTATTCATTTGCCGGGAATTTTATTACAAATATAGCGTAATTTTTGAGTAAAAATCCCGGTTTTTGATAAAGATTATGTATATTTGCGGATTATATTGATGCAAAATAAGGTAATATGGGGAAAATCATAGCAATAGCCAACCAGAAAGGAGGCGTGGGAAAAACGACCACAGCCATTAATCTGGCAGCCAGTCTGGCGGTGCTGGAGAAAAAAGTTCTACTGGTTGATGCTGATCCTCAGGCAAACGCAACGTCAGGCCTGGGTTTCGATGTAAACAATATGCAAGGCGATACGGTATATGAATGCCTTATTGGTGAAACCGAAGTGTTGAAAGCGGCATTGACTACCGAAATTAAAGGTTTGCATTTATTGCCTTCACATATTGACCTGGTGGGTGCCGAAATTGAAATGCTGCAACTGCCCGATCGTGAAAAAGTGCTGAAAAATGCCCTGGAACCGGCGTCGCAGCAATATGACTATATCATTATCGACTGTTCTCCTTCCTTAGGTCTGATCACAGTGAATGCCCTTACGGCCGCTAACTCGGTGATCATTCCCGTGCAATGTGAATTTTACGCTTTAGAGGGGCTGGGCAAGTTGTTGAATACAATTAAAATCGTACAGAACCGGTTGAATCCGGCGCTGGCCATTGAAGGCTTCCTGCTTACGATGTACGACGCCCGTTTGCGCTTGGCTAACCAGGTGGTAGAAGAAGTGCGCCGTCACTTCCCCGACATGGTATTCCATACCATCATACAACGTAATGTGAAGTTGAGCGAATCACCTTCTTACGGTAAACCGGTAATTTTGTACGATGCCGCTTCAGTAGGATCGAACCAATATTTGGGATTAGCTAAAGAGGTGTTGCAGAAAAATGAAAACTAATTAATATGACGAAAAAACCTGTATTGGGACGTGGACTTGGGGCCTTGATGGGCGACGCAACGGCGGTGAACAATCCCCGTGAGCGTGTTTCCGTGGAACAACCGGAAAAACCAGGAGATAATGTAACGGAATTAAAGCTTTCCGCCATTGAAGCTAATCCCGGTCAGCCACGTACGCATTTTGATGATGAAGCCTTGCACGAATTGGCGGAGTCGATTAAGGCGGTGGGACTTATACAGCCTATTACCGTGCGGGAATTATCGGCCGGCCGCTATCAGATCATTAGCGGTGAACGTCGTTTCCGCGCTTCGAAATTAGCCGGATTGAAAACCATTCCGGTCTACATCCGCACGGCTGACGACAAGGAATTGTTGGAAATGGCGCTGGTTGAAAATATCCAGCGTGAAGACCTCGATGCTATTGAAGTGGCCATTAGTTTCCAACGATTGGTAGATGAATTTTCCTTTACACAGGAACAGTTGAGTGAACGGGTAGGAAAGAAACGCGCTACAGTGGCTAACTACCTGCGTTTACTCCGCCTGCCTGCCGAGATACAATTATTTATCCGCGAACGAAAGCTATCTATGGGTCATGCCCGCGCCATTGCCGGGATTGACGATGAGAAATTTCAGTTGAAGATTGCGCGCAAAACCATTGACGAAGAATTGTCGGTGCGCCAGGTGGAAGAACTGATCAAGAAACACAGCCGGCCACCGGTGGAGAAACCGGCTCCTGCCGGCGGACAGGAACTACCCGAAACATATTTTCATTTAATAGAATTGTTGGGTGTATACTTCAATAATAATATCAACATCAAACGCAACGAGAAAGGTGAAGGACAAATTACCATACACTTTGCGAATGATGAGGAAGTCAATCGTTTTATCAGTAAACTTCAGGTGTAGGGCGGTGGTGAAAAAATATATCCTGCTCATAGTTTTGCTTCTTTCCGGTTATTGCACACAGGCGCAATTTGTTGCTTCAACACCGGCGCCGGGAGCAAGGCCTCTGGGGAAAAACTTTTTTGGAGGCTTGACCGGTCGCGATTCATTAGGCGTTTCGCGAATGTGGTTTTATTCTTTAGCGCTTCCGGGATATAGCCAGTTGTATAATCGCGATTATTGGAAATTGCCGATACTCTACGGTGGAGTAGGTGGATTGGCGTATGCCGGCTACCATAACAATATGAATTTTTTGGATACCGGCAATGAGCAATTTAAAACAAATCGTAATCTTTGCTACATCGGTGCGGGCTTGGTGTACTGGGCGGCTTTGCTCGACGGATTGGCCTCTTATAAAACGCCGAAACGTTACCTGCCGCAGCGAACTACTATTTATTCTGTGTTGTTGCCCGGCTTGGGACAGTTTGATAATGGGGATTACTGGAAAATCCCTATAGTATATTTAGGCATTATTTTCGGCGTTTATTTGATTGATTATAATACGAGTCAATACCTGCGTTTCCGCGATGCCTATAACGATGTGATCGCGGGTCGCCCCGATGAATTTAACGGTCGCTTCACAGCCGAAAATCTTATATATTACCGTGATAGTTTTCATCGCGACCGTGATTATTCCGTATTGTATCTCGGACTTTTTTATACGTTGAATATCATTGATGCCAATGTGTTTTCGCACTTGAAAGCCTTTGATGTGAGCGATAATCTTAGTCTGAAGATGCGCCCCGTGATCATGTATGATGATATGATCGCATCGCGTTCGTCTATGCCGGCATTTGGTATGAGTTTAAATATGACAATAAAATAAATCAATAATAATTATGAAACAGATTATATGCTTTTGTTTGCTCTTCACGGTAACGGGACTCTCCGCACAGGTGGCCGACAGTGTAGCGACGGCGGATTCATCCATGATACCCGGAAAAATGACAATGGTGAATGGAGATGAAGTATTGGATATAGATGATGAAAACAACATAGATAGCTTGTTGTCGATTTGGTATATTCAGCGTGCTTTGCAAGACACCACATTTTCCATACCGGAGGATCGGGTGTTTGAAACCAATTTGCCGGACGAAGTATACATCAACCGTCTGAAAGCCTTGCCCTGCATGATTACTTTGCCCTATAACCATGTGGTGCGCAACCAGATTATTTATTATACGCAACGTATTTCCGAAAAAGCGGAAATGATTCTCGGACTGGCTGAATATTACTTTCCGATGATCGAAGAGATATTGGATAGTTATGATATGCCGCTGGAGTTGCGGAACATGGCGGTGATTGAATCAGCGCTGAATCCGCGGGCCGTTTCACGTGCAAGGGCTAAAGGCTTGTGGCAGTTTATGTACGGAACAGCCAGGCTCTATAATCTCACCATGAATTCTTTTGTGGAAGAGCGTTATGATCCGGTAGCCGCCACGCATGCCGCCGCGCGCCACATGAAAGATTTGTACAATATTTTCGGCGATTGGAGTTTGGCCATTGCAGCCTACAATTGCGGAACTGGCAATGTGAATAAAGCCATTAGACGTTCCGGCGGTAAACGTGATTATTGGGATATTTATCCTTATCTGCCGAAGGAAACACGTGGCTATGTGCCGGCCTTTGTGGCAGCCAATTATTTGATGACTTATTATAAAGAGCATGGGTTGACGCCTAAGCGTTTGAACAGGCCGTCGCACGTCGATACCTTTATGGTGAACAAACCGCTGCACTTTGAACAGATTGCGGAAGTGGTCGGTATTCCTGTCGATGAATTGCGTAATTACAATCCGCAATATGTGTACGATATTATTCCCGGCAACGAGCGCCCTTACATCTTGCGTGTGCCTTTTGAATATACCTCAGCTTTTGCCGAAAAAGAAAAGGAAGTGTATACCTACAAAGATAGCGTGTATTTCAATCCGAATATCATCAAACAAATAGCCAGTCGCGGACGTGGTGCGGCGCTGGCTTCGGGGGAGAGAGGCATTCATCGTGTAAGAACCGGCGAAACCCTTTCTACCATTGCCATGCGATATAGAGTAAAAATCAATGACCTGAAATATTGGAACGGTTTAAGGGGCAATATGATTCGTGCGGGTCAAAAATTAGTGGTGTATGGTAAGGCGACAGGAACATCTTCAACAGCCAATAGATCTGAGCAGGCACAGCCGACGCCTAAAACGACGGTTGCCGGGAAGAATACAGTGGTACATACGGTGAAAAAAGGAGAATCGTTATGGAGTATTTCCCAATTATATGATGATGTATCTTATTACGATGTGCTTAAATTGAATGGCTTCAATAAGAATACTAAACTTTTCCCCGGTGATAAGATTAAAATTAAAGGTTAAAATTGTACCCGCACTTGCAGTTTGATATCTGTTTGTACGCCGCCTTCAATCACTGCTGCCCCATTGCTGATGCTTTCTTTGTCTACATACCGCGTTTGTGCGGCGCGTAGCCATATATCCAGCGGTTTCCACGGTCGCCAGTGAAAGTTGAGGTACCATCGCAGTCCTTTTGAATAGTAAGCAGGAACAGAGAATGCACCGGTTGCATCATTTTCGTAAGCATAAATCCGCGTGTCCCAACTTTCCGTGTCGAATAAGGCTAACCGGGCCGACCAGTCTATGCCTGAACCGGCTATTTTGTGTGTAATATTGTGATATAAAGATAACCCGGTTGTATTGTTGCCGTTTCCTGACAAACAAAATTCTATCCGCTCTTCCATCTTTAATCCCGGAAGTAGTTCATACCTGATGCCGTAACGTAAACTTGTCTGTTTCTTGTCAATAATTGTTTTGGTAGCGCCAAAACCATCATGGTTGGCAGCTTTGCTGCTTTGATTTACCTGAAACAACATAGCCGTGGCAGGAGTGACCTGCCATGAGGCTTGCAGCTGGTAGCTCCAACCTGTCGACGGTGCATCAACGCCATAACGCAACCAAGGGAAAGAAAAAATATCTGCATAACCTGATATCGTAAGTAATGAATGAGCCAGCCATTGCAGACCTATAGAACAACCTTCTTCATTAGCTGTTTTGCTATTGTTGCCGAACCCTTTGGCATACACCGCCTGATAATTTTTTGCGTAATTCCGGTATACGGCCGATAGTTGAAATTCATAGGCCAGGTCGAGCAATATACCGGCTACCGCAGCCTTTCCGCCGTTGTGGCTAATAGCGGTTTCTCCGAAAATACTGCATCGTTTCCAAAGAAAAGAAAAATCAATACCGAAATTAGCATTGTTGTTCTCTTTCAATTCAAAATAGTTATAAAGTTTGATCTCACGGTGGTTCTCGGCGCCATAGCAGTGCCACAGGCCGGTGGCGCCTATTTTCAACTTTTCCCACGCCCATGAAACATTACCTCCGGCCACCGTTTCCTGCAAGGTATGTTTATTGGCCATAGTGCTATTGGTATTATGCAAACCCGATGTTTGCAGTGTGCTGAACCCACTGTCATCGGTGGTAGCATCGATATATTTGTTGGAGAAAAATGCCGATACGGTCAGGTCATGGAAATTCGATGTGAGCGCTGCGCCTCTGAAGAACCTGTTTTCGTCGCTACCGGTATGAGCGGTAAACCCGCGTTCCTGTTTTTTTGCGCCCTGCACATTGGTGACTTTACGGCCGCCGCTGCTCCAAAGCACCAATCCCTGCCCGAATTGAGCGTGGTAGTCGCCCACTACTATTCGCCGGATGTGTTTACTCACATTGTTGAGTAGGAAATGCGCGGAATAAAAATCGAAACCGTAAGGATTGGCGCCTTTAAAGAAGGGTTCTCCGGCGCCATTGGTAGCGGTTATTCCCCATTGCAGTTTTTTGTGATACGTATAACGGTAGCGAAGATACAGGCTCCACGGAAAACCTAAGTAATGCTTGTTGTCTGTCTCTTCCGTTGCTTCTTCGCCGTTATTGATATATCCCTTTCTCGCCTCTATGGTGCGGGCGGTGCGCATCATCACCAGATGCTTGCCGCCGGTGAGTTGTTGCCACAGGTTGTCTTTTTTATACGTTGATACGGGTTGTATGATGAAGAATGGGCTTAGTTGTTGCGTTAATTGTTCATTGAACCCGTGAATCAGCGACAGTTCATGAATGCTGTATAACGCTCCGTAGATCCTGCGATAGTCGAGCAGGCTTTGCACCTGGAAGTCGGTGAACAATGGGAATTGCCGTAACGTTGCGGTATCGGCATTATTGAGATCGAGAGGGTGTTCAAGATATTCCTCATAATTTTCAAACAGTAACGCAGCTTCTTCTTCATCGCCTTCCTGCGCAGCTTGTTCTATCATTTGTTGCACGGTTTCCGGCATTGCAGGTTCTTGTGCATACATGCAGATACTGTTGATGCCGATGAGCAGGAGAGTGGATAAGTGGGTTTTCATGTTGATACGATTGAGAGATTATTACCAGTCTATGCTCACCCCTGCCTGAGGCGATACGCCCAATACCGGGTGATAACGTACGGCAAAGTCGATATGCAGCTTGCGATGAATAAATCCTAAGCCGCCGTGTACTTCAAAAGGCGCAGATAGTACACCGGCGCGCAGCGACAAGGTTTTTATGATAAAACATTCGGCGCCGGTTTTTACACGCAGGGGCATAGCCACATCTTTTTCCACCTCGGCGCACAATAAAATATTTTCGGTCGCCTGGTAACCCATACCCCACTGGAATACCACGGGCAGCTTGTCGGCATGCTCGTTGTTGAAATGCGAAAAGCTGACATTGGCAACATATACACCCATATTCCATCGATCGGTGAATGCAATGTGCATCCCCACATTGCCGCTAATGGCCGTAGCGTTACGATACTGATCCGGGAAGCGCAACAAGTGTATGTGCACGCCTCCGCCAATGGAAAAATTGCTACTCAATTTTCGTCCGATGCTTAGTCCGGCCTGGTTTTCGCCATATCCGGCATAACCAAGGTTGGATAAATAAATACCTAAGCCTCCTCCTAAAACAGGAAGTCCGGCAGCTACTACGTCCATGCCTAAGTTAAGCATGGCGAAACGTTGTTCGTGTTGGATCCCTGCTGTAGCGCCATGCAAGAGGCCTAAGCCTGCAGGGTTCATTAATGCCGACCACACATCATCCCGAAGTGTGGTAATGTTTCCCATACCCACGCTTGCCGTACTTTTGGGATATGAATTTCCCAAGGCGGAAACAGTGGAGAATAAAAAAAACAGGCATGTTAAAGTGGTAACATAACTGTGCAAAATGTCTAAACGTTTTTAAACTTTAAAAGTGTAATGTTTTATTTGCGCCAATTCTTTATTGGCAGTGGCTATTTTCTCGGCTAAGTCGCGCTTGAATTGTTGTATCTTGGCAAATAGATCTATATCGGAAGTAGCTAAAATCTGAGCGGCGAGGATGGCGGCATTGCGGGCGCCGTCGAGCGCCATAGTGGCTACCGGAATGCCGGCAGGCATTTGCAATATGGAAAGCATTGAGTCCCAGCCATCAATGGAATTTGATGACTTCACCGGCACGCCGATCACGGGCAGGGGAGTAAAAGCGGCAATCACTCCCGGAAGATGGGCGGCGCCACCCGCACCGGCTATAATTACCTTAATGCCACGACTATGGGCTTCTTTAGCAAAATCGGCCACCAATTCGGGCGTCCGGTGTGCCGACAAAGCATTTATTTCGAATGGTATTTTCATGTCATTCAGAAATTTAGCTGCCTCTTCCATTACTTTCAAGTCGGAAGTACTTCCCATAATTATGCTTACCTGCGGTTTCATCAATAAAAATAAATTTTACAGACCGCAAAAATAATACTAATTTCGCAATTTAAAATACTTTTCATGAAAAAAGTTACTTTGCATGATAAAACTTTTGCGTTATCGATTCCTAACAGTGAGATTCAACGGGCAATTGACACGGTAGCGGCGCAGATCAGCAAGGATATGGGTACCGAGGTCCCGGTATTTTTGGTATTGCTCAACGGCGCTTTCATGTTTGCTGCCGATTTGCTGAAGCAGATTGAAAAACCCTGTGAAGTGTCGTTCATCAAATATGCTTCTTATGTGGGAACGCAGTCAGGAGGTTCAGTGTCGGAATTGATAGGCCTGAACACGAATATTAAAGGTCGGACAGTAATTATTTTAGAAGACATTATTGATACGGGATTAACGGTTGAGAAATTGTTGAACGACCTGGGAATAAAAGGGCCTGCACAAATAAAAATAGCTACGCTGTTATATAAACCCGATGCTTTTAAAGGCAATTATAAAATTGACTACGTGGGCATATCGGTCCCTAACGAATTTATTGTCGGCTACGGATTGGATTATGATGGCCTCGGGCGTAATTTTAAAGATATTTACACTTTATGCGAAACATGTTAAACATTGTTCTTTTCGGGCCTCCGGGCGCCGGTAAAGGCACCCAGTCGCCTATGTTGATTGAGAAATATGGGCTTATTCACCTTTCTACCGGAGAGATGCTGCGTGATGAGATCAAACGCGGCACCCCGCTCAGTGAAGAGATAAAACACCTGATAGAAGCCGGACACTTGGTGTCCGATAAAATTGTATTCGAAATGGTACGTGAACAACTTGAAGCGGCCCGGTCGCCTAAAGGTTTTATCTTCGATGGTTTTCCGCGCACCACCAAACAGGCGGAAATGCTTGATAAGGAAATGGCCGACCATGATACGAAAATTGATATGATGATCGCCCTTCAACTCGATGACGAAACAATTATCAAACGCATACAGCGTCGCGCAGAAATTGAAGGCCGCGCAGACGATGCTGATGTCAGTATTATTCACACCCGCATTAAAAACTACAACGAACAGACCGCGGTGGTGATGGATTATTACCGTGCACAGGGTAAGTTTCATTTCGTTGACGGCAACAAAACTCCGCAGGATACCTTCGCTGCCATCTGCGCAGTGATAGAAAAAGTGACTAAGTAACTAAGTGACTAAGTAATTAAGTAATTAAGTAACTAAGAGCATAAGTAAATCCGTATATTAAATAATAAATAGTAAATAATAAATTATAAATTCCCCATTAGTATGTCCAACTTCATTGATTATGTACGGCTTTTCTGCGCTTCCGGCGATGGTGGTAAAGGCTCTATGCATCTGCACCGTGAAAAGTTTGTGCCGAAAGGAGGTCCCGACGGCGGCAACGGAGGTCGCGGCGGACATATTATCCTGCGTGGGAATACGCAATTCTGGACGCTCATTCACCTGAAATACCGCAAGCATATCAAAGCAGAGGCCGGTGGTGCAGGCAGCGGCGCTTTACGCTCCGGCGCCGAGGGCAAAGATATTATCCTCGATGTACCGCTGGGAACAGTAGCGAAAAATGCGGAAACCGGGGAAATATTATTTGAAATTACCAACGACGGCGAAGAAAAAATCCTTTGCAACGGAGGTCGCGGCGGAATGGGCAATGCCTTCTTCAAAACAGCCACTAACCAAACGCCCCGCTATGCGCAACCCGGAGAGCCGCGCGAAGAGGGTTGGTTTATTTTGGAGTTGAAACTACTGGCCGATGTTGGCTTGGTGGGCTTTCCCAATGCCGGAAAATCTACTTTATTATCCGTGGTGTCTGCGGCCAAACCCAAGATTGCCGACTACGCTTTTACTACGCTGGAACCTAATTTGGGCATCGTATCGCATCGCGATGGACATTCCTTTGTGATGGCTGATATCCCCGGAATTATCGAAGGTGCGCATGAGGGCCGTGGCCTCGGACTCCGCTTCCTACGCCATATTGAGCGCAACTCCATGCTGCTGTTCATGGTGCCGGCCGATAGTAAAGATATTCTCACGGAATACAAAATATTATTGAACGAACTTAAACAGTATAACCCTGAATTACTGGATAAACAACGGGTGCTGGCGATTACCAAGAGCGATATGCTCGATGATGAGTTGATGACAGAAATGAAACCTCATCTTCCCAAAAAAGTGCCGTATGTTTTTATATCCTCCCTCACCGGATATAATATCCAATTGTTGAAAGATATGCTTTGGAAAACCTTAAACAGTAGTACCGATGTTGGATAAATTGATACATTTAGACCAGTCGCTGTTCTTGTATTTGAATGGACTGCATTGCGCCTTTCTTGACCCGGTAATGGTATTCATTACGGGTAATTTTTCCTGGGTGCCTTTATACATTATGATCATTTTTTTCCTCTTCTGGAAACGTGATTGGCGCTGGGGCCTGCTGGCATTGTCGGCTGTGATTGCCACTTTCGCCCTCACCGACCAGTTGGCCGTACATCTGTTTAAGGAAACCGTACAGCGCCTGCGCCCTTGCTACGAGCCTGCCCTCGAAGGCATGGTGCGCCTGCTCGAAGGCTGTGGCGGACGCTTTACTTTTGTGTCCAATCACGCCGCCAATACTTTTGGTTTGGCTGCTATTACCTCCCTGCTTTTCCGGAAGAAATGGTACAGTTGGACAATATACGGTTGGGCGGCTATTGTCTCCTATAGCCGTATTTATGTCGGCAAGCATTATCCGCTCGACCTTATTTGCGGCGCCCTGTTTGCCATGATAGTGGGTTGGTGTATATGGAAGTTGTTTGAATACTTGACGAAAAAATGTTCGCTATTTAATACATAATTTTCAATTTTCAATTATCCATTTTCAATTCTTAATTATGTACGCACTTTATTATTGGACTATGCTCATCATTATGGAAACCTTTATGTTTTTCACAGGGGTGATCATATTGCTGTTTACTTTTCTTTTTGATCCCATGCGCAGGATTGTCGACTGGCATTCTACCATTTGGGCTAAACTGCACTATTGGATGAACCCTTGGTGGAAAGTTCACTACAGCGGCGGTGAGCATGTGAAGCAGGGTAAACCTTACGTTATCGTGTCTAATCACCAGTCAATGCTGGATATTGTGTTGATGTATTATATCCCGCTAATCTTTAAATGGGTGTCTAAAAAAGAAGCGGTGTGGGTGCCTTTTGCCGGCCCTGCACTCCTTATGCACCGCGATATATTGATCAAACGGGACAGCAGTAGCGTGAAATATATGATCAACCGTGCGAAATACTTTTTCGAACACAATATTTGCGTTTGTATTTTCCCGGAAGGCACCCGTACGAAAGACGGACAGGTACATCGTTTCAAAGACGGTGCATTCATTACGGCCAAGCTTGCGCACACCGCCATCCTGCCGGTGGTGATGAACGGTAATTACGACGTGATGCCGAAAAAGGGTTATGCCATTAAGCGCAAACAGAATTTTCATATCAAAGTCCTGCCCGAAATTCCCGTTGAGGAAGTAGACCGGCTGTCGGTGAAAGAACTTGCCGAAAAATTGCACGCCATGATACTGGCCGAGCACCGGCAAATGGCGCCGGAAAAGTATTAGTTGTTCGTTCCCGGTTTACAAATTAACGCGTTTACAGATGTTATAATTATATTTTTCTTAGTCACTTAGTTGCTTAATCACTTAGTCACTTTTTAGCTATGACTTTCAATAACCCGTTACCTGAGGTTTTTACTGCTGTTTTTCCCGTGCGCACCGACTATGTGGACTGGGAAAAGAAATTAAGTATACCCGGACTGTTCCTTTTTTTGCAGGAAATTGCTTGGGAACATGCCAACACCTGGGATTTCGGCTATGAACACTTGAAGGAGAAAGATCAGTTTTGGGTACTGTCCAAAGTGAACGTCCACATCCGTCAATATCCGCAGTGGAACGACGAGTTGCACCTGCAAACCTGGGGCAAAGAGCCGGAATTGCTCACGGCCTATCGTGACTTCATGGGCAGCGACCGGCAAGGAACGGAACTGTTTAAGGCGACTTCCGCATGGCACATCCTGAGTAGTACCACCGGCCGGCCGCAGCGGGTAGATATTATGAAACAGCGTTGTCCTATTCCCACCGGCCTGCATGCTATAGAAGAGAAACCCGGCAAACTGCCCGCCCCGGCCGATGCTCCGGCAGGGGAAACACATCCTGTAATGTTGAGCGACATAGACATGAACCGGCATGTGAACAATACCCGCTATATTCAGTGGGTGTTGGATAGTTTTCCTTATGAATTTGCCCTGGCCCATAAAATCAGTGAAATAGAAGTGAATTTTTTGCAGCAGGCTAAGTTGGGCGACCAGTATTATGTGGCTACACAAGCGCTCGGTGAAAATACTTTTTTCTCGGCCGTCATTCGCATAAGCGACCAGAAAGAACTGGTAAGAGTGAAAACTCGTTGGATTAATTAATGGATAATGGTTTGATTATAACGTGATTATATTACATTGTTTATAACTCTCCGCCGTCATTGCGAGGAACGAAGCAATCAACTCTCCATTTTTTTTCTATCTTTGTAGGTTACTTTAAAATAGACAATCGAAGATGGAAGCAGCCTTGCATAATTATTCCGAAGATCATATACAAACCCTTGAATGGAACGAGCATATCCGCCGCCGGCCGGGGATGTATATTGGCAAGCTGGGCGACGGCTCCCAGCCGGATGATGGTATTTATGTGTTGCTGAAAGAGGTGATGGACAATGCGGTGGATGAATACGCCATGGGCTTCGGTACAAAGATCGAGATTACCATCAACGAGCGTGAAGCAACGGTGCGCGACTACGGGCGCGGTATTCCCCTCGGTAAGGTGGTGGATGTGGTGAGCAAGATGAACACCGGCGCCAAGTACGACAACAAGGTGTTCAAGAAATCGGTGGGATTGAACGGTGTGGGCGTGAAGGCGGTGAATGCCTTGTCTACGTCGTTTGAAGTACAATCATTCCGCGAAGGGCAGTCGTTCTACGCGGCTTTTTGCAAAGGCGATCTGCAAAACAAAAAAGAAACGAAAACCACCGAGAAAAACGGCACGATGGTGCGCTTTACCGCCGATGATGAACTGTTCGTCAATTATGCCTACAACATGGAATTTGTGGAGCAAATGGTGCGCAACTATACTTACTTGAATGCCGGATTGGTGATTACGTTGAATGACGTTGGATTTGTTTCAAAAAACGGTTTGCTCGACCTGCTGAATGAAAACATAGGAGAGGAGCCGCTGTATGCGCCTATACACCTCAAAGGCCAGGATATTGAAGTGGTGATTACCCACGGCAATGAATATGGCGAATCCATCTCGTCCTTTGTGAACGGACAGCATACCACGCAGGGGGGGACGCACCTGGCGGCCTTCCGCGAAGCGGTGGCGAAGACCATCAAAGATTTTTACAAGAAAGATTTTGACCCGGTAGATATCCGGCATTCCATAGTGGCGGCCGTTAGCGTGAAAGTAGAAGAACCTGTATTCGAATCGCAGACCAAAACGAAGTTAGGCTCTAAAGATATGGGACCCAATGGGCCGTCGGTGCGTAACTTTGTGCTCGACTTCCTGCAGGAACAACTCAATAATTATTTGCACAAACATCCTGATACCGCAGAGGTGTTGCAGAAAAAAATATTGGAATCGGAGAAAGAACGCAAGGCGATTTCAGGCATACAAAAACTGGCGCGCGAACGGGCGAAAAAAGCCAATTTGCACAACAAAAAACTGCGCGATTGTCGCGTTCACTACGGCGATAAGCATGAATTGGCGCCGCAATCTACCCTTTTTATTACCGAGGGAGACTCGGCCAGCGGCTCCATCACCAAAAGCCGTGATGTGAATACACAGGCGGTGTTCAGCCTCAGGGGCAAGCCGCTCAACACCTACGGCATGACGAAGAAAGTGGTATATGAGAACGAGGAGTTCAACCTCTTGCAGGC
>DBDM01000104.1:199-7946 GCA_002293585.1 Bacteroidales bacterium UBA932 | reverse complement strand
AGCCGGTCTTTGAAACGTTGCGCTTCTTCAAACTTGTATTCCGCAGCTGCTTTCTGCATATTACTGCGCAACAGTTCGGCCACCTCGCTCAACTGTCCTTTAATGATGGCGGTAATGGCAGCGATATTTTCCATATAGTCCGCTTCGCTTTGCCCACCCACGCAAGGCCCCTTGCAGCGCCCGATATGGTATTCGAGGCACACCTTGTACTTCCCTTTGGCAATAGGCTCGGGCAGGAGCGCTAAGTTGCAGGTGCGCAGCGGGTACAGCTGACGGATGAGGTCGAGCACCACGTGCATCATCACCCCCGAAGTGTAAGGCCCGAAATATTTAGACCCGTCCTTCACCGTGCGGCGGGTGGAAAACACGCGGGGAAAAGCCTCATTTTTAATACATATCCAGGGATACGTCTTGTCATCCTTCAACAACACATTGTAGCGCGGCTGCAACTCTTTAATCAGGTTATTCTCGAGGAGCAGGGCGTCGGCCTCGCTGGGCACAATAGTATGCCGGATATCCGCTATTTTGCTGACCAGAATGCGTGTTTTGCCGCTCTCATTACTGCGCGCCGTGAAATACTGCGCCACCCGCTTGCGCAGGTCCTTGGCCTTACCCACATAAATCACCGTCCCCTCACTGTTGAGGAAACGGTACACGCCGGGCAGGTGCGGCAGCGCCGACACCAATCCGGGAATATGCGGGGCGATTTTTAACATACTACGGCAAAGATACAAATAACGCTAAAAATCTGAAAAATATTGTATATGATAAAAAGTTTTCGAAAAGAAATTCTTCGCCATGCTATGAATGTAGAATACCACAAAAATTTCGAAAAAGACGTTGATAAATTACCTCCGGCAGCTGTTAAAGTTGTGGCGGCCGTTGTCAATGAAATAAAGGCTGCGAAGATACTGCGTGATATAAAACATGATGTTTCTTGCGCATAATTCCAAATTTCGGTACAATTTTTGTTATTTTGAAAAAAATAATATATATTTGTATTTATGGAGAATGTTATTGATAACGAAAAAGAATCCCGCTTTGAATGTGCCAACGACGGCTATTTATCTACGATTGCCTACAATGTTACCTCCGGCGGAAAAGTGCTGGAACTGACCCACGTATATGTACCGCCGCAGGGACGAGGAAAGGGCATAGCCCAGGCCATGCTGTTGGAGGTATTGGAAGAAGTGAAGCGTCTGGGCTTGAAAATAGTCCCCGTTTGCCCCTTTGTGATCCAATATATCCGGAGGCATCCCGAGTGGAAAGAAATTGTAGCTTAATAACTTAATAGATATATGAATACAATGAAATTATACACCAACGGTGAGATCACCGTTATATGGCGACCCGATCTGTGTTGCCATTCCGGCAATTGTATCCGCGGATTGCCCCGGGTATTCAGGGCAGACAAAAAACCCTGGGTCGACCTTACGGGAGCGTCCACTGCCGAAATTCGCCGCCAGTGCGACGAATGTCCTTCCGGCGCGTTGGCCTGGAGCATTGCAGGCAAATAGCCGGGATAAACAAAAAAACCGTCCTTCGAAAAGAACGGTTTCTGTAAGCATTATTGAATGTGCTCTAATTATCTTTTTCCACCACCGATAAATACGTTGAAAGAAATTCCAAAGTAGCTATAAAATATGGATTCTATTTTCAATTCTTAAGCTATATCCGGTATCTGAAAAAAATCTTTCCATTCTTTCGGTTTGGGAGAATCTAAAAAGAGGCTTTGCACTATTTGCAACGTAAGCCTTTTTAATCTTGAAACCTTTAGCTTGTGGACTATCTTCAAAATGGCGAATGGTTGTTCGAAGTTGCTTATCTCCCTCTTTTATCCAATTACTACCAGTCTCAGTTCTTTGTTTGAGTTCAACAAATACAATAGTTACATCATAATATAACAAGCCGTCGCAACGGTTATCCATTAATCCATCAGGCCTCTTAATATCAATGCAGTGGTCTATTGGTATGAATGTAATATTGTCCCGATAAAAATTCTCTACTACAGCTATCCAATTTCTGCCATTTGCTTCATCAAGGTATGCTTTTCCGGTAGAGGGTGGGGGAGTATCGCATATTCCAAAACGGTTCTTACTAGAAACCTGCTTATGCTTTTCTGGGAAGAAATCGGTCATAATTGTTGCTGAATATCCAATAAGTTTGAAAATATATTATTATTCTCTTCGAGTGATTTGTTTAGAAAATTTTCATCAGACGGTAATCCTTTATAATTTTCCAATTTATTCACAACGCCGTCTTTTTCATTAAGTTCGTAAATTACAATATCCTCCGGATAAATAATAGAATCAATAGGATAAATACTATTCAACTCTTCACTATCCTTTACTTTGGATGCTAACATCCCTGTTTTTACAGCAATAGTAAAACCATTTATCAAATAAGGACTGTGTGTAGTGATAATAAGTTTATTTGGTGCAAGTATATTGTTTAGAGCCAACAGGCTTTTCATAATTTCCCATTGAGCAGAAGGAAATAAATTCTGTTCAGGTTCTTCAACAATATTGATGAAGGCTGATTTATTGAATTTTGCCGATAAAACAGAAAGAGCAGCTCTTCTTTGTGCATCTGTAAGAGAAGGATTTTCCCAGATACTTTTTACGCCTTCTTCAAATCTCCGTGTTTCGTCGCTACTCATTTTGCTTGAATCCTTTGCTTGTTCTTTTACAGATTGTGACAAATAAGATGAAACGAGATATAAGGGCACCAATGAATGAAAACCACTGGAAGCGTCAGTAAGTTGTAATTTGTAATCTTCGCCTTTTATGCTAACAATATCATTTTGTTTGTTGTACTCCAAAAAAGCGTTGTTTATTGGCAGATTGAAATCCCCTTTTATTTCTTTCTTCGCATTATCGTATTCGGTCAAAAATGTTAGAAGAGCATCCGGCAGTTGCCTGATCAGGTTAGGTTTATTAACCATGCTTATAAAGTTTCTTTCGGCAGGAATATACATAATTTGCGGTAAAGGATATACATCTAATCCATTTTGGATTTTTTCAATTAAAAATTCTCCCTGTAACGTGTAGGAAAATTTATAAGACTTCCCTTCATAGTAAATCTCTGTTCTATCTTTCTGAAAATAATTGGTGATTCTATGGTATCCGCAGTATTTCTTCCTAAATTCTGTAGCAGTAAATTCTTTCTCATTGAAATCACCGCGAGTTAACACTTTTTCTATCCATGAAAAAGTGGAAACCAATTTGGCAATTGTACTTTTACCACTTCCTTGGTTCCCAATAAAGACGGTTACCTTATGGATATTCATCCAACCATTATTTTCTAAAAAACCTTCTCTTATAGGACCGAAATATTTTACTTTAATTTTATTCATATTCATTCATCTTTTAAAGATGTTACAAAAATACAAAATAAATCCAACAAAAAAACCGTCCTTCGAAAAGAACGGTTTCTGTAAGCATTATTTCACTTATCTTAGTTCGCGCTTTAGCAACTCATAGATTTCCTGCCAGGTTTTAAGGTGCAGTCCGGTGCTTTCATCAGCAAGTTGAAAGCTGCTCTCAACATACTCAAACTCGGAAACCATGCCTTGTGTGTGATGCCGGCGCCCCACAACAGTCGACCATGTTTCGGCATGATGTAAAAATTTTGTAACATAAAACCCCGCGTCCGAAATCCCTGTTTGGCCGGCATTGCGTTAGGTCAATCTTGTCTATTTTGACATAACTTCCGTGATAAACTTTCATTAGCGCAGCCCTCCATTATTTCGGCAAATTTCGTAAATATCATGGACAGCCCAAATGTCGTTATCCGTGTGCAGCGCCCACCAATGCTCCATCAAAAAATCCAAGCCACCGTATTTTTTTAGATAAAAATAAGCGTCCTGCATGTTCATTTTGTATGATTCTGCAAACTTCGGAATAATGAATCGGAGCCTTCTATTCACTTATTCACAATTTACTTATTTACTTGCCTTAGTCGTTCAGCGAGAACCGGCGGAAAGCAGTCACTTTGGCTTCGGGATCAACCGATTTCAGGTAGGCCGAAACGCTGATCTTGCCGTCTTTCACAAATATTTGTTCTTCGAGCGTACTTTCTTTGAAGAACTTGCCGAGCTTGCCCTGGGCAATCTGTTCAATCATGTTTTCGGGCTTACCGGCCATCTTCGGGTCTTGCTTGATCTGCTCGCGGGCAATTTCCAATTCTTTTTCAATCACGTCTTTCGGACAGTCGTCTTTGCTCAGCGACACCGGCGCCATAGCCGTAATTTGCATGGCAATATCCTTGCCGGCTTCATCGGTGATTTGCTTGTTGAAACCTACAATGCTCGCCACCTTACCCGTGTTGTGGATATAGGCGTAAATATATTCGGCTTCAATTTTGCCGTAGTAAGGAATAGCATGTTTTTCGCCGCTCTTGCCGGTTTGCTGGGTAATCAGCTCTTCAATGGTCGTTTCACCCACGCGGGCTTTCATCAGGCCGTCCATATCGGCGGGAAATTCGGCGAGAGCCGTGTCGGCAATGCTGTTGGCCAGCGCCTGAAATTCGGCGTTCATGGCCACAAAGTCGGTTTCGCAACCCAGGGCGGTGAGAATGGCTTTTTTGAAATCGGGTGAAATTTTAGCGATCACGGCGCCTTCGGTCGTCTCACGGTCGGCGCGTTTGGCGGCTACAAGTTTACCTTTTTCGCGGATAATTTCTTTGGCGCGGTCGAAATCGCCGCCGGCTTCCACCAGGGCGTTTTTACAATCCATCATACCGGCGCCGGTCATTTGGCGCAATTTTGCTACATCAGCTGCTTTAATTTCCATATAATTTGTTCTCCTTATTTTATCAAATAGAAGGGCGCAATATCCTTGCGCCCCTACACTAAATTTATTACGAATATCTTTTGTCTTTAACTATTCGGCGGCAGGGGTTTCTGCTGTTTCCGCCTTATTTTTGCGCGTGCGGAGTTTTTTACCGCCTTCAACCTCTCCGCCTTCCTTGCCTTTCGATGAGGCGGCGGTTTTTTCTTTTTCCTGACGGTGCTCAACGTTGCCTTCATCAATAGCCTTACACATCACGTCCATAATAAGAGCGATGGAGGTAGCCGCGTCGTCATTGGCCGGGATCACAAAATCAACGGGGGTAGGGTCGCAACAGGTATCTACCAGGGCGATCACGGGAATGCTCAAACGGTTAGCTTCCTTAACGGCATTGTTCTCTTTTTGCACGTCCACCACAAACAGGGCGGCAGGCAGGCGGTTCAGGTCGGCAATAGAACCGAGGTTCTTTTCCAGCTTGGCGCGCTGACGGGTCACTTGGAGGCGTTCGCGTTTAGCGAGGGTCTCGAAAGTGCCGTCGGTGATCATCTTATCGATGGTATTCATTTTTTTCACAGCCTTACGAATCGTCGGGAAGTTGGTGAGCATACCGCCCGGCCAGCGTTCCGTAACGTAAGGCATGTTCACCGATTTTGCTTTTTCGGCAACGATGTCCTTAGCTTGTTTTTTAGTAGCCACGAACAGGATTTTGCGGCCTGAGCGGGCGAGTTGACGAACCACATTAGCGGCTTCGTCTATTTTGATAACGGTTTTGTGCAGGTCGATAATGTGGTTACCGTTCTTCTCCATGAAGATATACGGCGCCATTTTCGGACACCATTTGCGTTTCTTGTGTCCGAAGTGAACACCTGCATCTAATAATTCCTGGAAAGTTGTTCTTGACATTTTTTTAGTTTTTTTGTCTTTAATTTTTTTAATTTAGACTCCTTGACCCTAACATTATTATTGTCTCTCGTCTCTAATCTCTCAGTCTCTTGTCCGGTCATTCGTCATCTCTTTACATCAACCAACAGGTAGTAGCAGGGCTAATCCGGTTGGTTTTCCGCGGAAGGGCAATCTAGAATTTATGATTTATTATTGACTATTGACTACTTATTGAACTTCCCTTGCGTTTTCACTCATCACTCATCACTCATCACTCATCACTCATCACTCGTCTCTCGTCTCTAATCTCTTGTCCGTCATTGCGAGGGACGAAGCAATCTCTAAATTTAAAACCCTGTCCGTGCGAAAATCAGGCAACGATTAACGTTTGCTGAATTGGAAGCGTCTGCGTGCGCCGGGTTGGCCGGGTTTCTTCCGTTCCACCTCGCGGGGGTCACGGGTCAACAGGCCGTTGGCTTTCAATACCGGACGGTAAGCTTCTTTGTCGATGTCGCATAATGCGCGTGCAATGGCTAAGCGGAGCGCTTCGGCCTGACCTTTGCTGCCGCCGCCGTCAAGGTTCGCCTTGATGTCGAAATTGGCAGTTGTGCCGGTCAGTTCCAGCGGTTGCTTAACGATGTACTGCAAGATACCCATCGGAAAGTAAGTTTCCAGGGGGCGGTCATTAATTGTAATGGCGCCTTTACCGGGATTCACGTAAACGCGGGCAATGGCTGATTTTCTTCTTCCAAGTGCATTAGTTACTTCCATGCGTTACTTNNTTCGTTAAAATTAATTTGTTTGGGACTTTGTGCCTGATGTTTGTGCTCCGGCCCTACATACACGTGCAGGTTGCGGAACAACTCAGCGCCGAGGCGGTTTTTCGGAAGCATGCCTCTCACTGCTTCTTCTACTACGGCATAAGGCTTACGGCTCAGCAACTCCTTGGGAGTAGCGAAACGTTGCCCGCCGGGATAGCCGGTGTGACGTTTGTACACCTTGTCGGTCAACTTCTTACCCGTCAGGCGGATCTTTTCGGCATTGACAATAATCACATTGTCGCCGCAATCCACGTGGGGGGTATAGTTGGTCTTGCGTTTCCCGCGAAGCAGCAACGCTACCTGCGAGGCAAGACGACCCAACACTACATCCGTGGCATCAATCAGCACCCACTCCTTAGTGACGGTGGCTGCGTTGGCCGATACGGTTTTGTAACTCTGTGTGTCCACTTTGTTGATTTTTAAATTAATACCTTTACTTTGTTGCGATTCACCCCTAAATTAGGGGGATGCAAAGATAATACTTTTTTTTGAAATATCAACAATTCGATGTTGATAAGTTGAAAATTTTGTACCTTTGTAAGATGAATGCGATGAAATCACTCAAGGAACATGGTAGCTTAAACCGGCGGGATATTGATAAGTTATTGTGGAAAAAACTCCCTGATTGGATGACAGATGAACAACGAAAAATTAAAATTAATAATCTAATTTCCGAACTGCGCCGGAATGGTAAAATAGAAAATGAAGGAGGCGGTCGAACGCCGATATGGGTGGTAAAAAAATTATGAGAAATTTATTAGTAAATTATGAGAAAATTTATTAGAAAAAACGCTGTAATTATATTATTTTCAACATTATATAAAATTAAATTTATTAATAAAATAATTTAAAACAATAAAATATATCATGAAATTATCTAAATCACTGATTGTCATATTAATCATTGTCGGCTTGCTTGTCCTGGCAGGTATGTGGATGACCCGCCTGTACAACGGCATGGTCACCGCCGAAGAAACCACCGTAAAAGCCTGGGCGCAGGTGGAAAATGTGTACCAACGCCGCGCCGACCTGATACCCAACTTGGTAAGCACCGTAAAAGGCTATGCCGCCCATGAAAGCAGCACCCTCGAAGCCGTGGTGGCAGCCCGCGCACAGGCCACGCAAATCAAAGTAGATCCCAACAAGCTGGACGCTGCCGGATTGCAAAAATTCCAGGAAGTGCAGGGACAACTGAGCACCGCCCTCGGCCGCCTGCTCATGGTGACCGAGAATTATCCGAACCTCAAAGCCAAT
>DBDM01000104.1:0-161 GCA_002293585.1 Bacteroidales bacterium UBA932 | reverse complement strand
CGAAGCGGTGCAAAATTATAACATGATGATTCGCCGTTTCCCGCGGAACATACTCGCCGGCATGTTCGGCTTCGAGAAAAAAGCTTATTTCGAAGCACAGCCGGGCGCCGAAACAGCCCCGAAAGTAGAGTTTTAATCTAAGAGACAAGAGACTAAGAGAC
>DBDM01000096.1:4632-11329 GCA_002293585.1 Bacteroidales bacterium UBA932 | reverse complement strand
CGGTTTCTTCTATTACCTTGGAAGTAGGCTTTCCGGCACCGTGGCCGGCCATAGTTTCAATGCGAATTAACGTGGGGTTGCTACATGCCGGCGCTGTTTGTTGGGCTGCCTGCAAGGTGGCCGCAAACTTGAATGAGTGAGCAGGCACCACACGGTCGTCGTGGTCGCCGGTAGTAATCAGCGTGGCCGGATAACATACGTTTTCTTTTATGTTATGCAACGGCGAATAGCCGAGGATATAGTTAAATTCTTCTTCGTTATCACTGGAACCGTAGTCGCCTACCCATCCCCAGCCTACGGTGAACTTATGGAAGCGCAGCATATCCATTACACCTACAGCGGGCAAGGCCACCTTAAACAATTCGGGACGCTGGGTCATGCAGGCGCCTACAAGCAAACCGCCGTTGGAGCCGCCGCGAATAGCCAGTTTTTCAGATGATGTATAATTATTATTGATCAGGTATTCGGCCGCGGCGATAAAATCATCGAACACGTTTTGTTTATTCAATTTTGTGCCGGCTTTGTGCCATTCTTCGCCAAATTCGCCGCCGCCGCGCAGGTTAGCTACGGCATAAATACCGCCCTGTTCCATGAAAAACATATTGCTGATGCTGAATCCGGGGGTCTGACAGTTATTAAATCCGCCGTAACCATAAAGCAAGGTCGGGTTCTTACCGTTTTTCTTCGTTCCTTCCTTATACACAATGAACATAGGTACCTTGGTACCGTCTTTACTTTCATACCAAACTTGTTCGGTAACATATTTGGCCGGTTTCACATTCAACTCCGTAGCCTTGTAAAGTTCCGGTTGGGGATTGGTAATATCCAGCCGGTAAATAGCGCTCGGCGTACTAAAAGAAGTAAAAGCATAGAACATTTCATTGTCGCCTTTTTCGCCATTGATGCCCGACACCGTGCCGATTTCAGGCAATTGTATCTCTGTTTCCTGCTTACCGTTTTTATCAAAAACCACTACTTTTGAGTGGGCATTATGCAAGTATTTGGCCACTAATTTTTCACCAATCACCTGCACCGACTGCAACACATCTTCGCTTTCGGGAATAACTACCGTCCAGTTCTCCGGCTTGAAAGGAGGCGTTGTTTTCATTAGGCGGTAGCGCGGCGCGTTATGATTGGTAAGAATATAAATATCATCTCCAAAATTAGTTACCACGCCATAATCCTTATCGAATTTTTCCACAATGGGACGAAATTTGCTGCCCTGCCGGTTAAGACTCATCACGGACAATGCGTTCCCGCTGGTTCCTTCCGATACTTCCAAATAAAGGTAACGACCATCTTCGCTGGTAGAAGCGTAATGATAACGCAGGGCGTTTTTCTTGTCTTCATAAATCAACTTATCGGCTTTTTGCTCGGTGCCCAGCTTGTGGTAATACACCTTGCTAAACTCATTCTTCTGCGAGAGGGCGCTGCCTTTGGGCGCTTCATAGCAGCTATAATAAAAACCGTTTCCCTGCCATGCAATGCCGGAAAATTTCACCCAGCTAATCACGTCTTTCAAATCGTTCCCGTTGATATCCTTCACGCGAATTTCTTTCCAGTCCGAACCACCCACCGACGAGGTGTAGGCCACATATTGATTATCGTTCGATATGCTCAACGAAGCAATGGCCGTGGTGCCTTGTTCCGACATGGTGTTGGGGTTAATGAATTCGCGGGGTTCACCGTTGAGCCCGTCCATGATGTAAAGCACCGATTGATTTTGCAGTCCGTTATTTCTCCACATGAAATATTTGTCGCCTGCCTTGAAAGGAACGCCCTGCCGCGGATAATTCCACATTTCCGTTAATTGTTTTTTGATATTTTCACGGAAAGGAATTTGCGATAAATAATCAAAGGTGACCGAATTTTGCGCCTTCACCCATTCGGCGGTTTCTGCCGAACGGTCGTCTTCCAGCCAACGGTAAGGGTCGGCCACTTCTTTACCGAAATACACATCTTTGTGATCGATTTTCTTCGTTTCGGGATACACCGGTTGTTGCGTACAGCTCATAATAAATGCTGCAATAAGTGTTAATGATAGATACTTTTTCATTATAGTTTACAGTTTATAAGTTACGAGTGAAAAGTTGAGAGTTTTTTGTCTCTTAATCTCTTAGTCTCAATTCATGGCAGGGCCTCTGCGACCACAAAGGTGCTGCCGCCCACAAAAATTATATCATCCGGAAAAGCGTTGCTGCGGGCTATTTTCAACGCATTAGGCACGGTCTGCACAATTTGTCCGCGCAAACCGTAGTCCATACAACGTTTAGCCAGCTCTTGAGCGGCCATGGCGCGCGGCAGGTCGGCCTTCGTAAAATAATAATAGGCGTCGGGAGGCATTAAAGGCAAGAGGCTGTTCACATCCTTGTCGTTCACCACGCCAAACACAAAATGCAAGCGGCGGCAGGGTATGGATTGCAATTGCCGCATACTTTGGGTAAAACCATGCACGTTATGTCCCGTATCGCAAATAGTTAAAGGTTTTTTAGAAATAATTTCCCAACGCCCGCGCAAGCCTGTTTTGGCTACCACGTTAGATAAGCCTTTTCGTATTGCCTCGTCCGGAATCTTTAAATGTCCGGTATTGCCGGTGTTCGGCATCCCGCGTAATAATTCCAATGCAGTGAGTACCACAGGTAAATTTTCCTGCTGGTAAACGCCCATAAGGTCTGTACTTACCGTGTAAGGAAAAAGACCGCCTGAGAATGACACAGTGAAATGTTGCAGCTCGTCCGAACGGGACTCCAATATGCGAAAGTGCTGCCCTGTATAATAAATTGGCGATTGCCGGTCGGCTGCCGCCTGCTCAAACACCGGTGCGGTTTCGCCGTTGCGGTCACCGATCACCACCGGCACGCCCGGTTTGATGATACCGGCTTTTTCAGCGGCAATTAGCGGCAAGGTATCACCCAAGTGTTCCGTATGGTCGAATCCGATATTGGTAATTACACTTACTAAAGGTGTGATCACATTCGTCGAATCGAGCCGCCCTCCCATTCCCGTTTCAATTATGGCAATGGATACCTGCTTGCGGGCAAAGTAATCAAAAGCCATGGCCGAAGTCATTTCAAAAAAAGAGGGTTTTAATTCTTCTATTTTTTCCTTGTGTTTAACCACAAAATCAACCACTTCCTTCTCCGTGATCATTTCCCCATTGATTTTTATACGTTCCCTGAAATCTTTCAGGTGGGGCGAGGTAAAAAGGCCCACTTTATAGCCGGCGCTCTGCAATACCGAAGCCAGCATGTGCGATACCGACCCTTTACCGTTGGTACCGGCTACATGGATGGTCTTAAACTGTCGGTGAGGCGTTTCGAAATATTCATCAAAAGCCAACGCCGTATCCAAATTGGGTTTATAAGCTATTTTCCCAACCTGTTGATACATTGGTAAACTACTGAACAAGAATGTAGTTGCTTCTGAATATGTAAGTATTGACGCTGCCATTAAATCACTTCGCAAATTTAATTATTTATTCGAATATTTCATCTGTTTCGGATATTAATTTGTACTTTTCTAAAAAATGTTTAACTTTGCATTCCAAAATTTAACAGCCCAGGTGGTGAAATTGGTAGACACACTACTTTGAGGGGGTAGCGCCGGTTACGGTGTGCAAGTTCGACTCTTGTCCTGGGCACAAAACATTGATCTTCCATAATTTTTAAGTTATGCACATCATCTTTTTGGATGCAGATACTATTGGAAAAGATATTTCTTTAGCTCCCTTGGAACCACTGGGACAATTAAAAGTATACGGCACTACCTTCCCCAATGAAATTTCCGGCCGGCTCAAAAAAGCCGATGTTTTGATTACGAATAAAGTACTGATCGGACAGACGGAAATGGACAATGCGCCTAACCTGAAATTGATTTGCGTGACGGCCACCGGTACCAATAATATAGATCTGGAATATGCCGCTAAAAAAGGAATTACGGTGAAAAATGTAGCCGGATATTCTACCGAAAGCGTGGTGCAAATTACCTTTGCCGCTATTCTCAGCCTGTTGAACAGCACCGCCTATTTTGATCACTATGTAAAAAGCGGCGCCTACTCTACCAGTCCGGTGTTCACCCACTACGGACAAACATTTTGGGAAATAGCCGGAAAAAATTTCGGCATCATCGGGTTGGGAACCATAGGAAAACGTGTAGCGGAAGTAGCTACGGCTTTCGGCGCCAAAGTGTTTTATTACTCTACTTCGGGCAATAACAGCAATAGCGGCTATCCCCGCCTGGGCCTTGAAGAATTGCTGCGCACCTGCGATATTGTGTCCATACACGCACCGCTGAACGGCAACACCAAAGGGTTGATCGGCTACGACCAATTGAAAATAATGAAACCCACTGCTATTATAGCTAATATGGGGCGTGGCGGGATCATCAATGAAAAAGCGCTGACCAAAGCGCTCGACGAAAACCTGATAGCAGGCGCTGCCGTAGATGTATTCGAACAGGAACCTATCCCCGCCGACCATCCTTATCTTTCAATAAAAAACAAACAAAAAATGCAGCTCACCCCGCATATCGCCTGGGGAAGCATGGAAGCCCGCCAACGTGTGGTGGAATTAACCGCTAAAAATATTGAAACATTCTTATCCAAATAATCCTGCTGCGTTTCTGCCTACATCCAAAAAGGAAGTAACGGCAAGAGGCTGGGAACAATTGGATGTTATCTTATTTACGGGCGACGCCTACATCGACCATCCTGCTTTCGGTGCAGCGGTGATTGGCCGTGTGCTGGAAGCCGAAGGCTTAAAAGTGGCTATTGTGCCGCAGCCCAACTGGCGCGACGATCTGCGTGATTTTTCAAAATTGGGAACACCCCGCCTTTTCTTCGGCGTCACGTCGGGCAGCATGGACAGCATGGTGAACCACTACACCGCCAATAAACGCCTGCGCAGTAACGACGCCTACACACCGGACGGAAAAGCAGGTTACCGTCCCGACTACGCAGTAGTTACTTACAGTAAAATTCTTAAACAATTATTTCCTGAAACGCCGGTAGTGCTGGGCGGCATTGAAGCCTCGTTGCGACGGCTTACACATTACGATTATTGGAGCGACAGCCTCAAACCCTCTATACTTGTGGAAAGCGGCGCAGATATTTTGGTGTATGGCATGGGAGAAAAACCCATACGCGAAATTGCGAGGCGGCTTTCAAACCACCAGGCGCTGCAGGGCATCCCGCAAACCGCGATGATAGTGTCTCCCGCAGAACTCGCAGATGAACGCAAACATCATTGTGAGGACGGGGCAAGCCACGTCCCCAACCTGTCAACCGCGACCCGCCACTCATCACTCATCACCGTCATTGCGAGGAGGCCACAGGCCGAGGAAGCAAACTCATCACTAACACTGCCATCCTTTGAGGCCTGTAAGACAGATAAAAAGGTCTTCGCCGAGCACTTTCGCCTCATTGAACGCGAGGCCAATTCCTCCGCAGCCCGCATAATCATTGAACCGGTGAATGACGGAACGGGCGGCCGTAACGCATCTTATAGAAACGGGGCAAGCCGCATCCCCAACCCGTCACCCGTCACTCATCACCGTCATTGCGAGGAGGCCACAGGCCGAGGAAGCAAACTCATCACTATCTTCCCGCCCTACCCTCCCATGACCGAGACGGAAATAGACGCTTCATTCGACCTGCCCTACACCCGACTGCCGCACCCGCGTTACAAGGACAAGCACATTCCGGCCTACGAGATGATTAAACATTCGGTGAACATCCACCGCGGCTGCTTCGGCGGATGCAGTTTTTGCACCATTGCCGCCCATCAGGGAAAAGATATCATATCGCGCTCCGAAACGTCTATCCTGCGTGAAATTGACCATATCACTGCGTTGCCGGATTTCAAAGGGTATTTGAGCGATTTGGGAGGCCCTTCGGCCAACATGTACGGCATGAAAGGAAAGGACGGGGAGCTGTGCGCCAAGTGCCGTCGCACGTCCTGCATTCATCCGTCCATTTGCAAGAACCTGAATACCGACCACAGTCGCCTCTTAGCTTTATACCGGCAGGGGGAACAACATCCGGCCATCAAGAAAGCCTTTGTGGGAAGCGGTGTCCGCTATGATCTACTATTGAATGAAAAAGGATTCTTCAACAAAACGGCGGAAGATTATTTTTCCTGCCTAATGGAACAGCATGTGTCGGGACGCCTGAAAGTGGCGCCGGAACATACGGAAGAGCATGTTTTAAAAACCATGCGGAAACCTTCATTCACGCTTTTTGAACGACTGAAAATCGTTTTCGACCAAATAAACCGGAAATTGGGAACACGACTGCAACTTATTCCCTACTTCATTTCCTCACACCCGGACTGTAAAGAAAGTGACATGCAGCAATTATCAAAAAAACTGCGGCATTTGCACATGCAGCCGGAGCAGGTGCAGGACTTCACCCCTACTCCCATGACCCTTTCGTCGGCTATGTTTTACACGGGTATTCATCCCGAAACAGGAGAAAAAATATATGTAGCCCGCGGAAAAGAGGAAAAATTACGCCAAAAGGACTGGTTTTTTACAAAAATTTAAATAACCGGTTCCAACGTATATTTTTCGGAAAAGGCTTGTACTTGTCGGTCGACATCCAGATGAGCGCCGGCGCGCCTACAATATGGTCTTCCGGAACAAAGCCCCAATAGCGGGAATCCAATGAATTGTGCCGGTTATCGCCCATCATGAAATAATA
>DBDM01000096.1:1113-4595 GCA_002293585.1 Bacteroidales bacterium UBA932 | reverse complement strand
CATACACCTCAATAATGCGGCGATAAAGCGGCAGGTTCTCCACCGTCAGTTCCACCCTTGCTCCTTTGGCCGGTATCCAAAGCGGCCCTAAATTATCACGTGTCCACGGGAACGACTGGGGCGTAAAGGGGAAAATAACCCCCTGCGGGTCGGAAACACTGTGCGGAAATACATCGTTGGCCTGTTTCACTTCTACCACATTAGGCAATGCTTTAATTTTAGCAACATTGTCGTCCGTCAGGAAAATACGGATATATCCCGGCAACCGGTTATCAAATATAGTCTCGTTCAACACCACCCCCATATCTTCTAATAATTTCGGATTGATTGGCGTGCCGTTGGTTTTCACCGTGTAGAAGTATTGTATACCGGGGATTTCCTTCTGCGGCGTACCGTTCACCCACACGCGCCCGTCACGCACTTCCAACGTGTCGCCGTGAATAGCTACGCAACGCTTCACGTAATTGTCTTTCTTATCTACAGGCCGCACTATCAGCGGGCCGTGGGTCGCTACGGTATAAGCCTTTCCATCCCGCCGCACATGGGTATAATAATCGTCCATGGGCACCTTGCTCAACACCGTGTCGCCATGCGGAAACCCGAACACCACCATATCGTCGCGTTCCACGTTGCGACGGCCTGCCATGCGGCGGTAATCCCATTTCGCCCACTCTAAGTATGAAGGAACGTTCAAGATGGGGATCATATTGTGCACCAAAGGCAACGACAGCGGTGTTTCCGGCACGCGCGGTCCATAGTACCATTTGCTCACGAACAAATAATCGCCGGTCATCAGGCTGCGCTCCATCGACGAGGTGGGGATCATGTAAGCCTCATAAAAATACATACGGATAAAAGTAGCCGCGATCAATGCAAAAATGATCGCATCGAGCCAATCAAGCCAGGCATTGCGCTTTTCACCTTTCTTATAGTGTTTTTTCCAAAAAGCCCACTTTACTTTTTTACTGATATATAAATCGTATACCACTACCAGTCCCAACAGCCACCAATAGTTCGACAGCCAAATCACCCACAGGAGGTAGCACATGCCCACCATACCGAATTTGAACCATTTATTTGTCCATATTGCCCGAATCTTTTCCATTATATTTTTTTTAATTGCATTTGTCTCTTGTCTATAATCTCTTAGTCTCTCGTCTTTCTTTTCATTAGCACATTAACCACTCTCCTATCACCCTTTCCGCCTCTGCCTTGGCCGTATCAAGATGATCATTCACGATCACCACATCGAATTGCGGAGCGAAGGCCAATTCTTCTTCCGCTTTATGCAAGCGCCGTTCAATAGCTTCGGGCGCATCCGTGCCGCGGGTTTCGAGGCGCCGGCGTAAAACTTCCAATGACGGCGGACATACAAACACCGACAAAGCCTGCGCTCCATACATTTTTTTCAGGTTCACCCCGCCACACACATCTATATCAAAAGCGATGACATTGCCTTTAGCCCAAATACGCTCCACTTCGCTTTTCAGCGTGCCGTAGCGCAGGCCGGGATACACCTCTTCCCACTCTACAAATTCATTATTTTCTACCCGTTCATCAAATTCCGCATCGCTCAAAAAGTGATAGTCGTAACCGTGCACTTCCTGTCCCCGCGGGGTGCGGCTGGTGGCCGACACCGAAAACTCCAACTGCGGGAACCGCTGCAACAAATAACGCACCAGCGTGGTTTTCCCCGCACCGGAGGGAGCCGAAAATATGACTACTTTTTTATCCTTCATCATCCGCTAAGACCGTAATTCGTAATTTATATTTATAACACATTCAACAACTGTTCTTTCACCTTCTCCAACTCATCTTTCATCGCCACCACAATTTTCTGAATTTCAACGTGATTAGCCTTCGACCCCATGGTATTGATTTCCCGGCCTATTTCCTGGGCAATGAAGCCCAACTTGCGTCCCGGCGCCTCTTCTGCCTTTGAACTCTCGGTAAAATAGGTGCAATGTTGTTTCAAGCGCACCTTCTCTTCCGTAATATCAAACTTTTCGATGTAATAGATCAATTCCTGCTCAAAGCGGTTTTGGTCATATCCGGCAATCGAAATAGCTTCCAATCCTGCCATAATACGCTGTTTCACTGTTTCTATTCGTTGCGGTTCGTAGATATCAACCTGCGACAGCAAGGTGCCAATAGTCGCAATGCGTTGAAGAATATCCTGCATAATCATTTGTCCCTCTTCACGCCGGAAAGCGTCGAAAGCCTCCAAGGCCTTGTTAAAACAATTGAACACGGCATTCCACTCCGCCTCGTCCAATTCGTCAAAAGGCTGCCTGAGAATATCCGGCAGGCGCAATACACACGGCACTAAATCAGCCCTATCCATAGCAACCCCCATAGCAGACATCAATTCTTCCAGTTGTGCGATATGCGCCTCGAAGATGCCCTTATTAATCTCGCAAGCCACCCGGCCGTTCTGTGCTTCCGTCATCATCATGAACACATCTACTTTCCCACGCTGCACCACTTGGTTCAACCGGTTCCGCAGATCAGCCTCTTTTTCACGGTACACCGCCGGAATTTTAATATTCAAATCCAACGATTTACTATTTACCGAACGGATTTCCACCGTATACTGATTAGTGTTAAAAACACAGTCGGACTTACCGTAGCCGGTCATGGAACGAGACATGGACGAAAATTTTACAAATTATTAATCTACAAAGTTACTAATTTTTTATAAAAAATCGTATCTTTGCATAATAATAAATGTGAAGTAATAATTTAATAATACTTAAAAATATGGCAAAAATTAAAGTAGGTATCAACGGATTTGGCCGCATCGGCCGCCTGGTGTTCCGCGCCGCCGTGGAAGAACGCAATGACATTGAAGTAGTGGGTATAAATGACCTGATCGATGTAAATTATATGGCATATATGCTTCGTTACGACTCGGTGCACGGTCAGTTCAAGGGCACTATTGAAGTGAAAGACGGCAAACTCGTTGTGAATGGCCAGGCTATTCGCGTAACCGCTGAAAAAAATCCTGCCGACCTGAAATGGAACGAAATCGGCGCCGAATATGTGGTAGAATCTACCGGTTTGTTCCTGACCAAAGAAACAGCCGAAGCGCACATCAAAGCAGGCGCTAAACGCGTAGTCATGTCGGCCCCTTCAAAAGACGACACCCCGATGTTTGTTTACGGTGTAAATCACAAATCGTACAAAGGCGAAACCATTGTGTCTAACGCATCATGTACCACGAACTGCCTGGCGCCCTTGGCAAAGGTAATTCATGATAAATTCGGTATCATCGAAGGCTTGATGACTACCGTACACGCTACCACAGCTACCCAAAAAACAGTTGACGGTCCTTCGGCTAAAGACTGGCGTGGCGGTCGTTCTGCTGCTGCCAACATCATTCCTTCCAGCACCGGCGCTGCCAAAGCAGTAGGTGTAGTAATTCCCGAATTGAAAGGCAAGCTCACCGGCATGTCGTTCCGCGTACCGACGGTAGACGTTTC
>DBDM01000096.1:0-1084 GCA_002293585.1 Bacteroidales bacterium UBA932 | reverse complement strand
GCTGCCGACGGCGAATTGAAAGGTGTGCTGGGCTACACCGAAGACGAAGTGGTATCAACCGACTTCATCCATGAAAAACGCACTTCGGTATTCGATGCCAAAGCCGGTATTTCATTAAACGCCAATTTCGTGAAACTCGTGTCATGGTACGACAACGAATGGGGCTACTCTAATAAAGTACTCGACCTCCTTGCCCACATGGCCACCGTGAAGTAATTGAAAGTTGAAAATTGAAAATGAAAGGCGGTCCATTGGACTGCCTTTTTTATGTTATATGATCAAAAAATACACGCTGGTTTTTCTGACGCTTTTTTGTGCGGCTTATGCAACAGCCAATGCACAGGCCGGTTTTTATGAAAATTTGGCCGATAGCGCTATGACACTGACGAAACAGAAAGTAGTGTATGACCCTGCCTATTTTTCCATTGCTTACCCGAACGGTGATGTACCCGGTGGGCGCGGTGTCTGTTCCGACGTGATTATCAGGGCTTACCGCAAAATGGGCATTGACCTGCAAAAAGAAGTACACGAAGATATGAAAAAGCATTTTTCCGTGTATCCGAAGAAATGGGGATTGAAAACAACCGATAAGAATATTGACCACCGGCGCGTTCCCAACTTAATGACCTATTTCAGCCGCCATGGGGAAATAAAGGAAATCACCGCTAAGGCCGCCGATTACCAGCCGGGCGATATCGTAGCCTGGGATTTAGGCAACGGAGTGACACACATTGGCATCGTGTCGGCTAAAAAAGCGGCGGACGGCACTCCTTTAATCATACACAACATTGGCGCCGGACAGGTAATAGAAAACGTCTTATTTTCCTACCATAAAATCATAGGACACTACAGGTATTCAACACCTCTTCCAACCTACCGACATAATAGAACGGCAAATTGATTAATCGGAAAGGTTTACCCTTAGGTGTCGTCACCTCGTCTATTGAAAACGGTTGCGACCACACCCTTACGGCAATGTCATGGGGCGCTTCGTCCATAAACAAATGCAGGGAACGGAGTTTGGCATTATGCCCCGATTTAACTTCTATCGGAATGACTTTGCTGTCGTATTGCAACACAAAAT
>DBDM01000133.1:8416-19018 GCA_002293585.1 Bacteroidales bacterium UBA932 | reverse complement strand
ATTTCCGAGCGTCCGCCCGTGATTTCTCCGTTCACGCGGGGATAAGAATATACGGCACCGTCGAGCACAATAGCAATACAACGGTTAATATTATCGGCTGTCATGCGTGCCCATGTGCGAGCGCCTTCGGCATTCATCACCATGTCTACCGTAGGACTTCCTGCATTGCTGAAAGCCTTGCGGGCGTTACTTACCACCCCACCGTCGAGAGGCGCTTTGCCGTCGCGGGTATTGGCTTTGATAGCGATCAAGTCAAACATCACGCCGGCAGCATCGGGTTTCACCGACCAGAGGGGGCGGAAATCGCGGGGGAACAATGCGCGGATTTGCGGCATGTTCAAGTAGCGCATCACCTTTCCGGTGTCGCGATAGTGCGCACGGCCGATAGAAGCGCTGGGAAGTAATTGTCCCTGTTGGTCTACGGAAGGGTTCAGCAAATTGAACAAAGGATATTCCTTGGTCCAGTCCTGTGCATTATCCTGCACCAAGCTGTCCAAGCCGGTAGCTTGTTCCGTCACACCGCCTGTACCGGCTTCCATTTCGCGTACTAAGCGATTGGCTTCCGTCAGGCCGGGATAGATCTCATTATTTTCATACGTTTCCCAAAATTCGAGGGAAGCGGTTCCTTGCAGCAGTTTACGCACACGGTCGGGTTCTTTCACGCCGGGCAGTTCCACCAAAATTCGGCCGCTGTTGCCCAATCGTTGAATATTAGGCTGGGTCACCCCGAAACGGTCGATACGGTTGCGCAATACGTTAAACGAGTTGGCAATGGCGCTTTCGGCCTCACTGCGGATCACCGACAGCACTTCGCCGTTGGTCGATTCGGGTTTGATCCGGTCGCGTAATTCATAGGTAGCGAACACCCTTGACAGCGGTTGGCCGGGCGCTACCTGCGTCCAGGCTTCACCAAAAAGGGTGACAAAATCGGTGCGACTGGCCGCCTGATTGCTGATCGCCAGCCTCAAAGCTTCGTTAAATTCGGCTGAGGCATTATTGTTCGCCAGTGTTTTCACCAGTTCCACCACCGACACTTCGAGGGTAACGTTCATACCCCCCTTCAGGTCGAGACCGAGGTTCAACTCTTTATCTTTACACTCCTTGTACGTGAAACCGAAAAATACCGGTTCGGCCGCTATCGAATCTAAGAAATATTTCTCAGTGGCCTGATACAAAGAATCCAATTTAAACGTCCTGTTCAATGAATCGGTAACGAAATTGGAGTCTTTTTCGGCCGCAGCCACTATTGCAGCGGCATGGTCGGCGGCCCTGCTTTCCTGATGGCGCGTTACCCAGGTAAAAGATAACTGATAGAGGCAAGCCAAGGCTATAACAATGGCTACCAAGCGAATAACACCTTTACTTTGCATTAATAATCGTTTTTTAAAGTATAATTTTCATAAATTTAAGGAAGGCAAAGGTAGCATTTTTTTTAATAAAGAAAGAATTTATACCTTTGTAATGTGAAAAAAATAGCCCATATATTGCTTTGGAGCATTTGTGCATTTGTATCGTCCTCTGTTACAGCGCAAACTGCCGACGTGGCCAAAGAGCTAAAAAAAGGCGACGTGTTGCGCCTGACCTATCGTTTCGACGAAGCGCTGGTCATTTTCAATAATTTGCTGAAAAAGGACCTTGATTCCATTGCGAAAAGCAGCGTGCAACGGGAGATCACCCTTTGCGAAAACGGGAAAAATATGCTGAAATTCACCGGCACACCTAAAGTAATTGCCCGGAAAACAGTGCCGCTAAAAGAATTTTACGGCCGCTACGACATCAACTTGCCGGGATTTTGGGCATCGACGCCAAGAAGCCTGCTCACTGCCCGCGATATTGATAAAATTGTTCCGTTTATACACGTATCGTCGGAAGATCCCGAAGTGATTTACTTTTCTTCGCACGGCGCCGACGGGAAGACCGGCTGGGATATTTATACGACCTTCCGCATGCCGAACAACGAATGGAGCGCCCCGGAACGCCTCAGCGACGCCGTGAACACAGTGTTCGACGAGCGTTTCCCCTACCTCACACCCGATGGGAACACTTTATATTTTTCGTCTAACGGGCACTACGGCATGGGCGGCTACAATCTCTACAGGAGTACGAAAGATCCCGGCACCGGCGAATGGAGCACGCCCGAAAACTTAGGTTTCCCGCTCTCCTCAACGGCCAACGACCTGCTCTACGTTCCCGACACCGACGGCCTGTTCGCCTGCTTCGCCTCTACCCGCAACACTTCCGGCGACAGTGTCACCTTATACAAGATCGCGCTGGAGGGCACTCCCGTGAAACAATCGCTCACGGAACTGACGGACATCCTGCAAGCAGCGGAGCTGCAAATCGCAGATGAAGGATTAGAGACTAAGAGACAAGAGACAAGAGACCAAAATATTAACGCTCCACTCTCCACCGTCATTGCACAATACCAACAATTATTAAAGCAGGGCGAGCAGGTGAAACAACGCGTATCCTTAGGCGAAAACGAGCTCGACCAACTGCGCGCCGACTATTCGGCTGCCGGCGCCGAACAACGGAAAGTAATCGCCGTAAAAATTGAATTGCGCGAGCAAACCCTGAACCAGTACCGGCAGGAACAGCAGGACATTGCTAAAAAAACACAGGAGTTGGAATACAGCATGCTGGCGCAGGGTATTGTGCCGGTGGCCGAAATTCAGTCGGAGCAACCGCACCCTGTAGAAGCGCCCGTGCCCGTTGCCTCATTCAACCTGCAAGCAGGAAAAATCATCACGCTGGCTAATTTTGTAGTGCAGCAACCGGTGGTAGAGGTTCCCGAAGAAAAAGATTTCACTTTAACCACAGGCGCCGAATCGCAGATCTATGAAAACGAAACGGTGGAAGGCATCACCTACCGCTACCAGATAGGCGTATACAGCAAAAAACCGGAGGCTAAAACGTTCAAAGGCTACAGCCCCGTATTCATCAACGAGGCGAAAGGGAAATGGGTGTGTAGCATAGGCGCTTTCCGTTCCTATGCCGAGGCGCAGAAATATACGGCGCAATTCCGCCGCAATTTCAAAAATCCGTTGCTCATAGCTTACAAAGATAGTAAAATAATTGATTTAAAACAAGCGCGGATGGAAGAAAAACACCAGCCCGCATCAAAACCTGCCACCGCTTCGGCAAATAAAGACATGGCTTATCAGGTAGTGCTGGGCGAATATACGGTATTACCGCCCGCCCTGCTCAAAACCGTGCAGCAAGCCACATCCAAAGATATCACCCGCGCCACCGTCAACGGAAAAACAGTATACACCGTAGGCCCTTACCAAGTCCAAAGCGAAGCCAACAAGGTGGTGCAGGTACTGCAACAAAGCGGTTTCAGCGAGGTCAAGACGGAAGCGGTAGGGAAAAAGTAGATAAGATAAAAATAAAACAATTCCGGCAGCTTCACTATGAATTTGCCGGAATTGCCCGCTAAATATTAACCTCTTAAACTACTAAAAGCCGGTTTTCGGATCCCACCTGCCGCTGTAGGGCGCAATGCCCCAATGCGGGTTCAAATTAAGCGTGATATCATCGAACGTCAGGGTAAAGGAATTTTTTTGCAAGGTTTTCGTATAGACCGTTCCGCTCATGTCGTGCGTAATGGTCGTTTTGCACCAGGGTTTGCCTTCGTCGAACAGATAGCGTTTAATATCTAATGTCCGGTGGTGCGATTCTATCGGCTGCTCGCGGCGGCGTTCCAGTAATATTTCATGCAGGAGCATGTCCTGGTTCGCTCCGAGGGCAGCGCTGTTGGGGTGGTCGGTCACTGTGGCCGGTTCTCCCGGCAATCTTTCGTAGCGATAGCGGCGAAGGGTGTTCAGGTCGGCCAGCGCCAATGAAAGCTGGTTGGTGCGGGCGTAGGCTTCGGCACGCATGAGCAGTACTTCGGGATAGGTTATTCCGCCGCTCAAGAGTGTTTTGCTGCCCCGGTAATACCGCTGTCTTAATCCGTCGTTCACCCCTGCGCTTGCGTTGCTGTAGCCGTGGGTAGTCAGCACGAACAGTTTATACCTTAAATCTTTTGCCGTGTCGAACATCGCCTTCCAGTCGACCGAAGGGTAAGCGTAAGCTCCTACGCCGGTGGTTGTGGCGCGGTAATATAAATGTTCCCGTCCGCGGGCTTCCAGTATAGGTTCCGTGGTAATATTCTTATACCGGAGGTCGAGCACCACTTCCCAGTCTGTGCCGTCGGCCGGCGGCGTTCCCTGCTGCACATATTTCATATCGTTCAGGTCATAGAGCAGGTTGTCGGCATTGCCGCCTGCCGCACTCCAGGCGGCGTTGGCTTCAAGGAGCATATTCGGCCAGTCGCGCTTATACATGTGATACTGCGCCCGCATGGCATGCAGCGCAGCTTTGCCGGGTTTCGTGGGGTTGCCTGATGCGTTGGGAATATGGGCCTTAGCGTTCTCGAAATCCTTCCACGCCTTGTCGAGCATATCGACTGTGGTGCTGAGATCGGGATTGGCGACTACCGGGGAGGAAGCTGTCCGGTAAGGCAGCACTTTCGTATTGTTCGCCCCCGCCGGATCCCACATGGGTCCGTAGACCAGGGCGGCGATCATATACACATACCCGCGCGAAGCCAGCGCCTGCGCAGTGACGTTTTTGGCATAGTCGCTGTTCCGTTCCTCCTCTGAAAGATTCTGTATTCCGTCAATCACATTGTTGTAAATGCTCGCCGGCCTGTAAATGGTAAATTTTAAGAAGTCATGTACGCCGCTGGATTGCGGGTCAAGGTAAGGCTCATAGAAAATATAGCCGGCCAGCCTGTCCATGTTCACCCCCTGGTAGTAATTATGGGCGATTCCGGCCGTTACTTCGAGGTTATCGCCTAAGTGTGCATACGAACAGCCACGGTTGTTATCCACGAAGAAATAATTGTAGCTGTCGGCGTGGTTCATCAATTTTTCAAGATCCGCTACTTCTGTCGGAATCAATTTTCCGCTGGGCTTTACGTCTAAGAATTTCTCACACGAGGCTACCGATAAGGATAGCGCCAGCAGCAAGAGTATTATTTTGTATTTCATAGTGTATAATTTTTTATAGTGAAACTTGCAGTCCGAGAATAAACATTTTAGGAACGGGCAGGGTAGACATGCCCCAGTCTGTCCATGTGCCCATGCCGGACGTATGGTTATATACAATACTTTCCGGGTCAATGTCGGTGCCTTTTGCTTTAAAGGTAAGCAGATTTCTTACCTGCACATACAGCTTTGCATCGGCTATTTTCAGTTTATCGGTCACCTTCCTGTCAAAAGTATACGACAGGGTGATGTCCCTTAGCTTGCAGTAGCTGGCGTCGCCCACGTAGGTATCCATTTTTCCGGAATACCACCAGTCGGAATTGGTAACCGACAGGGCAGGGTACATCGTGTGCGCTTCATCGCCCGGCTGGCGCCATCTTTCGCCGACGTGCCGGTTGGCAATGTTGCGACTGAAGAAGGCGTCCTTGTAATAGCTGTGTCCCAACTTCGCCACCAGCATGAATGACAGGTTCCAGTTTTTATAGCCGAAGTTGTTGGTGAACGACATGTCGGCTTTCGGTTTGGTAGTGCCCGCATAGATGACATCTTCCGGCTGGGCGGTAGCTGTGGAGATAATATTCCCGTCCTTGTTGTAGCACATGGCGTTACCGGTGGCGCTGAGCGGTGCGGCTTTCAGCACCCACAAGCCATTGGCCGGGTATCCGGCAACATCTATACCTCCGGTAGCGGAATTCAGCCAGCTGGTGAGATAAGGGCGCGTAATATTATACTCTTCTACCATACTTTTGTTGTACGACAAATTGTAGTTGGCGCTCCAGCGGAAATCATCCCGCTCAATGATATTGGCGCCCAGCATAATTTCAATCCCCTTGTTACTGATGATCCCTGCATTTTTAGTGACGCTGGTAAATCCCGTCAGCACGTCTACGGACTCCGAGGCCAGCAGATCGGTGCTGTATTTGTTGTAGTAGTCGAAACTCAGGCTGAGCTTGTTGTTGAGTACCGACAGGTCGAAGCCGATGTTGGCAGTTTGTGTCTTTTCCCAGCGCAACTGGTCGTTGGGCGGCGATGCAATGGTGTAGGCCATGTCCTGTGATACGGGGTTGTAGCCCGGCGAGGTATTCAGTATCATGAAAGGGCCCTGGTCGAGGGCGATGTTTCCGTTGATACCATACGAAGCGCGCAGGTTCAGCCGGTTCACAAAGTCGACATTGAAAAATGATTCCTCCGACAGCTTCCAGGTTCCGCCCACCGACCACAGGGGTTTATAGCGGTGATCCGGGTCGGTGCCGAAGAAATTGGTCAGGTCGAGCCGGACGCTGCCTGTGATGATGTACTTGTTGTTAAATTCATAAGAACCGTTGGCATACCATGATACAAACCGGTTGTCCATGTAGTTGTACTGGTCGGTAAGCAAGCTTATGCGCCTGCCGAACAGCATATCGTTGGCATACACGGTGCTGTTATAGTCGAGTACATTGACCGGCACAACGGTGCCTGCAATGTCGTTATAGCCCACTCTTGTTCCCAAGGTCACGTTATCACGGGTCAACTGCCTGATTTCATTCCCGAGCATTACGTTCACCCGGTGTTTAGTGTCGGCAAAATCCCTGTTGAAATTCAGTTGCGACCTCATTGTCCAGCTTTGGTTGATATTCCGGTTTTCATTCACCACATCGCCCTCGGGCAAATAGCGCTTTGTATTGTTCGACTTCGAAGTGGCGTCGTTGTAGGCTTCGCGCACGGCAAACGATGCTTTGTCCTGTATTTTCCGGTACTTATAAAAACCACGCTGCCAGTTTCCGCCAAAGTCCAAGCTCAGGCCTTCCATGATTTTTATTTTCAGATTCCCACTCACCCTTGTCTGAAAATCGCTGGTCCCCACGCGTTCTTTATTGATGTCGTCTAAAAGATAGTACTCCATGCTTTTCATGTTCTCCATGCCCTCGTAGGTCTGCACTTTATACCGGCTGATACCCCAAATATTGGCTTGGTTGCCGTTGCCGTCCACAATTTCCGTGTAAGGCGTGAAATAGGCGTTGTTATAAAAATTGAACAGGTTAGGATAACCCGACCGGGAATAACCGGCCGTGTACTGCGGATTGGGGTTGAGTACAGGTGATTCCAGGGTGGCATAGGCTAAGTTGACGTTAGCACCGAAGGTGATGTATTTGCCGAAGTTCCAGTTGTCCTTGAAATCAACGGTCAGACGTTGGTCGTTGGTATGCACAAAATCCTGCTGCGTGCCCACGTAGCTTGCCGAGAAGTTGTAGGTATGGAACGGGCTTCCGCCGTTGATGTTGATATTGTGCTGATGGCTGATGTTGGGTCTGTAGAGGTGTTCTTCTACCTGGTCGAGGAAGCTGACATTGCGCAACCGGTTGATTTCCGCATTGCCCTCTGCTGCCGGAAGCAGTCCCAAATTCATTTGTTTCAGCAGGTAGCTTACCTTGGTAAGTATGCCGGTGCCGTTGGTGTTGTAGATGCTGTTGTTCGGGTTCAGGTTGAACATGTCGATTTCGGCGTCGATATAATCGGAAGCCGAGGCCCTGTTCAGGTTATCGAGATTCGGTTTCGGCGTTATGCTGAACACGCCCTTGTACGACACCCGCGGCTTCCCCTGCTGCCCCGTTTTAGTGGTGATCACTACTACGCCGTTAGCTGCCCGCGAGCCGTATATGGAAGCAGCCACGCCGTCTTTCAGCACCGTAATGTTTTCTATGTTGTCCGGATTGATATTTTCCAGCGTGCCCGTGCGGTATTTGTAATAATTGTTGTCCACCGACATATCTACCGGAAAGCCGTCAATCACAATTAACGGAGTGCTGGAGGCGGCGAAAGTGGAAACACCGCGGATTTCAATGCGGTTGAACTGATCCACCGTAAGCCCTGCCACCTGCCCTTCGAGCGCCGACGACAAGTTGGGCTGTAGCTTACTTTCCATGTTTTTGCCGGTGATGGTGCCGAAGGAGCCGGTAGCCCGTTCGCGGTTCAACGTTTGGTAGCCGGTGATAATCACATCGTCTAACTTCATCACCTCCGGCGTGAGGCTGACCTGCACGGCAGTGCGCCCTTCCAGAGGATAGTCCAGCGACTGGTAACCCATAAAGGAAATCGTCAGCGTGGCATTGGCCGGCACATCCTCCAGNNATTTTTCCTTGTATTTCCTTTAACCACTACCATGGCGCCCGGCAGGAGATTATTATTCTCGTCCGACACGGTGCCTCGCACGCTGTGTGTAGGCTGTTCCGGCACAGCCCTCAGGCCTTCGCCGTTACGGGCAACGCCATTGGCCGGTGTTTCTGCCGACCCAATGATATACNNTTTTCTGAAGGTTAAATTATTGGCTTTGAAAATTTCATTCAGCGCCGTTTCAATGGTCACCTTCTTCAAATCCAGCGTCACTTTTCCGGCGGCGCGGGTTTCTTCATGGTTGAAGAGTAATTTGTACGAAAATTCCGTCCGGATTTTCGACAACACATCGTCTACATTGGCCTCATTCACCTTTAGGGTGATTAGTCCGTTTTGCGCATAGAGACTGTAGCTGCCTAGCAGGAACAGCAGGCCTATGCCGATCGCCTTAGTGTAAAAAATTAGTTTCATGATTGGGATTTATTGGTTTTTTGCTTCTCACGACTAATATATTATTTTGCATTTCGAATACTATCTCATTATGAGCGATTTGTATCATATTTAGGAGGTCGGATAAATTGCCGTCGCGTTGCAGGTCGCCGGTGAAATGGAGTGTTTTCAGACTTTCGTCGGCAAACACCACTTCCACATCGTACCATTTAGACAGCTGATTCATAATCTGATACAGGCTTTCGTTTTCAAACACGAAACTTCCCGCGTGCCAAGAGGCGTAGGCATTGCTGTTCACTTCTTTGACGGAGGCCTCCGTGCCATTCACTAACTGTAACTGTTCGCCGGGTTTCAGGAATATTTCTTCGCCGCCCGCCGCTTTCACGGACACACTGCCTTCGCACAGGGTGGTGGTGTGCATAGCTTCACCGTTGTAGGCAGAGACATTGAATTTTGTTCCGTACACTTTAATATCCGAGGTAGAGGTGCGCACTACAAAGGGCTTACGCGCCTCATGGGCGATTTCGAAGTAGGCCTCGCCGTCCAGTTCCACCGTGCGGTGCTTCCCTGTGAAGCGAGCCGGGAAATGAAGGGTGGTTTTGGCGTTCAGCCATACTTTCGACCCATCGGCCAATTCCAGGATATATTCGCCGCCCACCGGCACGGCAATGGTGTTGTGTATTTCTTGCTGCGTTTCCTTGCCGGCAGGGTCATGCTTATAGGAAATCAATCCTCCGCGCTTGGTGATGGTCACGCCCGAAGCGCCGTCCATATACAGCATATCGCCGGCGCCGTCTAAGGTGATCGTGTCGCCGTCGCTCAGTATAATGTTGGCTTTGCTTTCCCCGGGTTTCACGGTGTCGGCCAATTGTATTCCGGGAGCTGTTTCCCCGGAGGTGGTCATTTTATACAGGTAAGTAGCCGTAGCGCCGGTAAGCAGTATGCCGGCCCACACGGCCGCGGCACGAAGCAGGGTGGTGCGCCTTTGGACTATGCGTTCACGCCGGTTATTTTCGGCCAGTACAAAGGCGTCGAATTGCCGGATAAAACGGTCAATCTCTTCATCGGTCATTTGCATGGCGGAGGGCTGCGTAAATTCCTTCAACATTTGATTATAGTAGCGGCCATGCGAAGGGTCTTCGTTCATCCATTGTTCCACCAACTGATTTTCGGCAGCGGTACTGACGCCGGCCATTTTTTTAGCAATAATTCTCCATTCTATCATGGCTTTTTCTCCTTTGTTCATTATATATACAACTACGTTTTGGTTTCGGGGGACAAGAATCTTATTTTTTTTATTACCTTTGCCTCATTCAAGGGTCATAATCGTGGAACAGGATACAAAAAAACATATTAACCTGTTGAACTATAGCTTAAAACATGGCGACACGGAGGCTTTTCATGCGATTTACAGAAAGCACTTCGCCGCCTTGCGGGCTTATGCCCGACGCTATGTGTATGATGCCGCGGTAGCCGAGGATATCGTACAGGACGCTTTTTTGAGCCTGTGGACGCATCTGGACAGGTATGACCCGCAAAAAGAGGTGTTGCCCTATTTGCTGACCATTACCAGAAATAACAGCCTCAATTATTTAAAAAAGCTGAAAATAAAAGACAGCCACCGCGATAAAATGATAGAGGCCCTGCTCTTTGCCAATATAGAAGAACCCGGATTGGACGAGGAGGTAAAAAAGCGCTTAGAGGCCGTGTTGGCGCAGTTGCCCGAAAAAGACTACAGGGCGCTGATTGCCCATATTATTGAATACAAAAAGGTGAGTGAAATTGCCGAAGAAATGCAGGTGGCCGAATCCACCGTGAAAACCCACCTCAAGCGGGCCATGAAGGTGCTACGGAAAAGGCTGCTGCTTATTTTGATTGGGATGTAGGGGCAGACTTTTAGACGAGAGACAAGAGATAAGAGATAAGAGATAAGTAGCGTTTCGATGTTTAAGAATTAAGTTCTTTGAAAGTATTGTTGTAGTTGGGCTGTAGAAGATTTTAGGCCTAAGACGATTTGAAAAATTTA
>DBDM01000133.1:2981-8377 GCA_002293585.1 Bacteroidales bacterium UBA932 | reverse complement strand
TTTCCTGGACATCCTTTCAAACCATTGCCAGACGCCATGAGTGCCGGGAAAGGGTGTTAATGATTCTTTAAATTCAGGTTATTACCTGCGCCGTTTTGTGCGCAAGGTTTTTGAGTTGGTTAATCTGATTTTTCAATTGAATCAAGGTGCCTACTGTTGAGAAACCAGTTATCTTTATAATGAATGTATCTATAACCGTTTTTTATAAGTTCATTGCTTTCGATTGGAGTATTTAATCTCATCAAAAAAGGCGGAGAATGTTTTGCAAAAGGATTGACAAACACATTATTATCTTTGTCAACTTCTAAAAAGAAAAAATCTAAATAACGATAGTTTGATATGATTTTTTTTACTGTATCAATCGGGTATTCTGTTCCTTTATTTTTTTCAGATGAAATGACCTCTATTTTTTTATAGCCTAACAGCACGTTATAACAAATTATGTACAGAGGTCGATTATCCGGACTGCTTANNTAACTATTTTTGATAGAAATGCATGTGTTTTTATATTCTGAAAAGTCGTAACTACCATATTTTTTCAAAAATAAATCTATAGCTTTTTTATCGGTTTTTTCGCTGCAACCAAGTAATAATAAAATAAAAAATATTAAATATGACCGATTGATTTTCATTGCATCATAAATTAGAATGTGCGGCTTATTAAGAATACACAGTCGGCAAATTGTATCAGACAGGTTAGGCAACTGTAGATAACAAATACCATAGTAATAAAACGGGACAAAATTTGTGTGTTTTTTAGTTTTGTTTTTACTATTATAGGAATTACAGGTAGGNNAATAATATTAATTAATATGAAATACGATAGTACTATGGGGATCATAAAGAAATTGAGTAGCTCGGGGCTAAGAAGGTAGTAGGCTAATAATTCTATAATTAAGCATGAAAAATTTAAAAGGTTGAATAACCCGACTTTTTTAGCCCAAGCATTATAAATAGCTTTATTACTTTGCCTATCTATAACAATTTGAAGTATATGATAGTAGCTCCTCATATATCTATAACCTATCTTTTTGGTTTGAAATTTGTCTTATAAATAGAATTGTAGTTAATATTTTTAGTTCCTACATTGTAGAAATACCCTTGCCTAATAGCTTTTTGGTCTGCTGGTGAATCTTTAAACCATTCATTAGCCTGAGCACCCATTCTAGCTGTTGAGTAGTTAAATCCTAGACGCTTCATAGCATGCCCCCATAAAAAATTGCCTCCGTCCATTAAATTATACGCTGTCCGTGCAGTTGGAATATGTTGAGCATTTTCAAATCCAAAAACGGTGAATCCTCCTGTCATATCTTTACTAGGATTTGCTCCTAAATACACAACTCCAAAGTCCATTACGCTAGAATTACTTTCTTCTAGTGCTTTGAAATATCTATTTACAATACCTTCTTCCTGAATATCAGATTGTTTCATTATACCATTGACATCTGCATCCGATACGAATTGAACAACTTGTTCACCTACCTTAAATGTGCCTAATTGCGCCCTGTCATTTTCAGGGTCATTAAAGGTTAACTCTGTCTTTTCTCCATTTTCCCCTTCTACAAAAAGCATATGTGGTGAATCAGTCGGTATTATTTGTTGTAATGTGCCACCAATGTTAACAATGTAATCATCGGCCACCATTCCTGTAGGGTCAATAATTCTTATCGGGTTGTTCAGGAAAATAGCATAGGGGGTAATATGATAAAACTTTGCCGCCATTGGGTCAGGCTGCATACTGATTACTTCAACCGGTAAATTGGCGTATGCCGTATCGGGCTCAGAAAACCCTACTACTTTTTTAAGTTTGGTGTCGAATAATACGGAGCCTATTTCAACAATGGTCTGCTGGTCGTGGTATTCGGCGAAACGTCCATCGGTCAGGGTCGCTGTCTTTACTTTGTACCCGTATTTTTCAAATGGGTTGCTGTTGGTTTGTCCGTGCACCGGCAATGTAAGCAATAGCAAAGATATGAGCAAGTGTGTTGTTTTCATAGTCAATCTGTTATTGTTCGTTCAAAGATAGTGATTTTTTTGTTACGGTAGACACTGCTTTCCTGGCTTAATGACAATAGCCAGTTTAAATACATGATTTTCGGCATTTTACGGTAGCCTAATGTGTGAATTTCAGTATAATGCCTGTTCATTGTTTCCAACAGGGCGACTGATGCGTCCAAGTCGGCAGATAAACTTTCCTTATAAATTTTTGCCGTAGTTTCGGCCCTTAGTAATAATGCGTTAATGTAGTTGGGGTAATATTGCAGCGCTGTCCTGCAGCATTGCAGTACAAAGGGAGTCGCCTGTTCCGGGAATTTCCGCTGATAGCCCATAGCCAGGTCGATTAAACAAAGGGCTATTGATTGTTGTTGCGATAGTGTGTCCATATATATACCGCTACGAACGGCGTCCAGATGAATATAGCCCGAAGCCATGATCCATGCGTCAGTAGGAAAGTCGCCACAGGTAAGTTCAATATTGTACCAGCCTGCCCGCTGGTTATTCAGTTTAATGTACATGTGATTAGGCGCTAAGGCCAACCATGCTTTTTCGCCCATTTCTTCGAGTATAATTTTGTAAAGCATGGGCATGGAGTGGCAATTCCCCTTTTTTGTTCCCATTAACATGGTTACAAACATGCTTTCCCAATTTTTTTCACCAGCATAGTCGTCAAAATTATAGCTAAAAGGTTGGTGATATACAATACTGTCTCCGGTTGCTGCGAAAGGCAGGAAGTCGGTCATAAATGCAAATACTGCCGCCTGTGCAAAGGCTTTTACGGAATCTTGCTTTTGATAGTGTACATTGCCCGTTGCCTGTAGACTTTCACATAAATTTGCATAAGTGTTAATTCTCCGGCAAAATAATTCGTAGTTCATGCGCCCTTCGTACCAGGCATTTTCAACGGTGAATACTGCTTTTTTAAAGTCCGGCTCGTTATGCTCCAACATTTCTTTCAGTACTTCATAGGCTTGCCTGTACGCTTTATCGGCTTGTGCCGCTATAGGTATCACGAAATAAATAGATAGCAATATGACAATAAAAAGTTTTCTCATTGCACTGTTTTGCGTAGGTTTATTTGGCCATCGAGCATATATTCATTCTTCTTCTCTCGTATGCGTTGCAACCATTGTTCGTAAATTTCTGCGGGCATTTCTTCAAAGCCGTAACGGTCCATTTCCTCATTGGTTTTCTGTATACCCCGTACTATAAGCCCGTCATATAGTCTCGGCATTTTTTCTTTAAATATTTCAAAATTTTCATAGTGACACATATTCATTATAAATTCAACAAAATATTGTTCATACCCCAATCTAAGCCACATCGGCATTTTACTGTTGGGAGCACAAGGCATGGCTGTTTCATAGCATAGTTTTATAAAGTCATCAAAGCCGAATTTTATGATGTAGAAACGGGCCAAGTTAGTCATCAGATTTGCTATGATTTCTTTGAGCTCCATTGGGTGAAGGTACAGTTTATTCCGAATGGCTTCAGCTTTAATAAAACTGTTGTTCATGTAATGGTAATCGCTTAAAAGGTAGCCACAGGTTAATTCCACATTGTACCAGCTATCATGCCGGTCTTTGATTTTCACAAAAGAATGGTGAGGGGCGTAGGACAGGTAGGCTTCGGCACCTATTTCCTGCGCCAAAATAAGGTAAAGCAATGGCATGGAAGTACATTGGCCTATGCCGGAAGCTACTAATTTGGTAACGAAAACGCTATTAAGGTCTTTTTCTCCGCGAAAATCCTCGGCGTCATAGCGGATTGGGTAATGGGTAATTAGTCGTTCCGTTACAGGGTCTCTCACTTTAAAGGTATCTGACAAAAAGTGAAAAATCATCATGTTTTTTACCATATTGTCATCCGGATCCAACTTTTTTTGGGCTATTTTCAGCTTGCATAATCTTACCATTTCATTGATTTTTGCATGGTAGGATTCATAGTTAAGTTGTCCGAAATTAAAGGCATTTTCCACCAAAAAGATAGCTTTTTTCAGGTCTATCGGAGCTTTGCCTTCCAGCATATTGGTTAACGCTACATAGGCGTTATAAAAATATTGTGTTTCAGCATAGACGCGGTAACTTGGCAAGCATTTGTGATCCAGCACTATGCCAACCTCAATTTGTTCTGCTAAAGGTAAATAATTACCGCGTTTAAGTTGATGCAGGAATAGATATTGATCTACATGTTTTACAACCTGGTAGAGAACAGTGCTATCTATATGTGGATATAGCGCTGTCCACAACTGAACAGTAGGGGAATTGAGATTTATACCTTCTTTCTGTAAATATTGATTAATAATGTATGTTTCCGGGCGATAATAATCTTTGTATTCTGCATGCGATACCCGAACGGCTGAGAGTTGCGCTACAGATATATTCACTGCACCGCAAATTAACAGGCATGTTGCTATTATTTTTGTGATTTTAGGCATTGGTGATCACTTTCAATTGAAAGTGTAAAGATACTATTTTAAAATGAAATTTAAAAATAAATCATAAATTTAATGAGTGGAAGAATTGTTCCTCCACTCATCGTTCATCTCTCATCTCTCCATTTTACAGCCGCTACAACCAGCGCACCGGCCGGGTTTCTTCTTTACGAAAAATTTCCGTAGCCGGAATGCCGCAATAAGCACACAACCCGCCAGAACCAAATACACTATGATATCTTGCCAATCCATATCTCTTTATTAATCACAACACCTGTCCTATTTGATAAATACAAAAGGCCACCAGCCAGGCGCAGCCTGTGGTATATAGCGCCGCGAAAACAGCCCATTTTAAGCCGGCCTCGCGCCGTATGGCCGCCAATACGGCAACACAGGGAAAATAAATTAAAATGAATAGCATGAACGAATAGGCCACCAGCGGCGTGAACACTTTCTGCCCTGCCCTGTCGCCCGAGGTGAAGGTCTGTTCCTGCAATTTCTCTTTCAGATTGGCAGACGACTCGTCGGCCTCCAAATCGGACTGGTAGAGCACCCCCATGGAGCTGATCACAATTTCTTTGGCCGCCAGCCCGGTGATAATGCTTACACCTATTTTCCAATCGTAGCCTAAGGGCGCAATGACGGGCGCAATGAAATGCCCGACGCGGCCAATGTAGGAACCTTCCATTTTTTCGGCAGCCTGCGAAATTTCTAATGCTTCTATTTGCTGTGCTTTCGTTTCATCCGTCAATACGCTGTCCTGCGCTACGAGTGCCATTTCCTGCGCGTAATCTTTGGAATAGTTTACCTCCCGCGGGAAATAGCCCAGCGCCCAGATCACTAAGGAAGCAACCAGAATCACCGTTCCCATTTTGGTGAGGTATTGCACACTCTTATTCCACGTATGAATACCGGTATTCCGCAGGGTGGGAATGCGGTAAGGCGGCAACTCCATCACAAAGGG
>DBDM01000133.1:0-2886 GCA_002293585.1 Bacteroidales bacterium UBA932 | reverse complement strand
ACCGGCAGTCGCGCGCTGCACGACATGAAGGGAATAATCAGCATGGTCAGTATCCGGTCTTTGCGGTTGTCTAAGGTGCGCGTGGCCATAATGGCGGGCACATTGCAGCCGAAGGCCATCAGCATGGGGATAAATGACTTGCCGTGCAGGCCTATTTTATGCATCAGCTTGTCCATGATGAAAGCGGCGCGCGCCATGTAGCCCGTATCTTCCATTAAGGAAATGCAGAAAAACAAAATAAGAATGTTCGGCAGGAAAACGATGACCCCTCCCACGCCGCCGATAATGCCGTCGACAATTAAATCGCGCAGCATACCTTCCGGCATGGCGCTTTGTATCCACTCACCCAGCGCGGCAACGCCCGTCTCAATCCAGTCCATCGGGTAGGCGCCCAACGTGAAGGTGAGTTGGAACATGCCCCACATGAACAGCAAAAACAAGGGAATGCCGAACCATTTATTCGTCAATATTTTATCGGGCCTGTAGCCTTTCGGTTCCTGCTTCACGCCGGCGGAGTGGTAGGTTTCCTTCAATGCCCCGCGGATGAACGCATATTTGGCGTCGGCAATAAGGGTTTCGGTCTTTGTGCCGAACTTCCGCTCTAAACGCTGAATTTCTCCCCGCGCCGCTTTCAGTATCGGATAGGAGCCGGCATAAGCGTCGATCCGGCGGGTGAAGGTTTTATCGTCTTCCAATAATTTGATCGCCACATATTGCGAATGGAAGGCAATACTTATTTCAGGGTGTTTTTTGACTTCTGTTTTTATCTGTTGGATAGATTCGTTGATAGCTTCGCCGTAATTGATATGAATGTGGCGTGAGTCGGAACAATTTCCTTCGTACACGTCAATGACCTTGTCCATCAGGGTGCCGATACCTTTACCTTTGGAGGCCACCGTGGGAATAACGGGAATGCCTGTCATTTCCCCAAAATGCCGGTAGTCGAACTGATCGCCTCCGGCCTGCAATTCGTCGTACATATTCAGGGCGATGACCGTGCGGACATTCATGTCGATCAATTGCGTGGTGAGAAAGAGGTTGCGCTCCAGGTTAGAGGCGTCGATCACATTGATCACCACGTCGGGAAAGTCTTCGGTGAGGTGTTTCCGCACAAATAATTCTTCGGGCGAGTATTCGGATATGGAATACGTGCCGGGCAGGTCGGTCAGCTCAATGCAATAATCCTGTTGGGTGAAACGGGCGGTTTTAATATCCACCGTTACGCCGCCGTAGTTGCCCACACGCTCCCGCTTGCCCGTCATCCTGTTGAAAATAGTTGTCTTTCCGCAATTCGGATTGCCGACCAGCGCCACCCGGATATTTTTCCCCCGGTTTTCAGGCTGTTGTTCTTTATTTTCTACAGGAATCGTCCCTCTGTATTTCCGATCCTCCAACATGCCGGCCAGTATGCCGGCGCCTTCCTGCGTGACCTCGATCATGGCCGCCTCACTTTTGCGCAACGACACGCGGTAGCCCATCAGTTCATATTCCACGGGGTCCTGCAGCGGAGCTTTCTTAATGGCTTTCACCCGTGTGCCCCGCACAAATCCCATTTCGACGATGCGTTTGCGGAAAGCGCCGGAGCCTTTTATTTTAGTAATAACAGCCGTTTCATTATCCCGTAAATCTGTTAAGTATTGGATCATATTGTTATTGTTTATTGTGCTTAGAAATTAATGTGAAGGCGCAGTAGGCCAATGAGGGCGTTGTTCAATGCCTTTCCCGTGGCGGAAGGATGAATAATATATTGAACGTCGGGTTGGAGCGCAAAATTATTATTGAATTGATATTTATAATACAGTTCCACGGCCGTTTCGTGATTGTGGCCGGCGTTCTGTATGTCAACAGTCGCAACGGCTAAGCCCAACACGTCTTTTCCCTCTCCGTTGAAAATCCCGTAGTAGTTAGCGCCCAGTCCGAGATACCAGGCATGTTCGTTTTCATTTCCCGGTGCGGCCGCCACCTGTGCGAACAGTCCCAGCTTGCGGTTGTCCTGTTCAACAACCGTTTGGTCGCCTATGAAATAGAAGCCGTAGTTATTATCGAACACCGTGTTGATGGTGTTGCTTGTTGCATCAAATTCGTTGAGGCCGGAGTGGTAGTAGGCACCTAATTTATAGGTGCCGCCCAGTCCGTTAATGTTGAACGTTGAATGCAATTCGGTCATCACCAGCGCACCGTCGTCTTTGCTGAGGGTCCAGCCTAAGTTGTAGGGATTGTTGTCAAAGGCTGTCTGGCAACCGTCGAACAGGGCAGCCTGCCAGGCGAATTGCTCATTGATGTTCCATTGGGCGGTCAATCCCAAACCGGTGAGCGGAAAGATGGGTGCGGGAAGGTTTGTCGATATGACGGGCGGCACGCCAAAGGAACTGTTGATAAATTCCGATCCGTTCTCACTGACCATAAACTCCGCGTTCAAATCCTGCAAGCCTACCGTAAATGATAAGGTGGAAAATTCCTGTTTGAACCAGAGTTCATGTAAATAAATGTGGTTACCGGCGTCAATGTTGGAGGCCACTTGCAAATCGCCGGTAAAATCTTCCGAAAGGGACCTGCCGTGAATGCCTGCGCCATTGATAAAGAAGTTGCCGCCTTTCCACCAGCCCGCCTTTTCCGTATCAAAGCCTATTGTCATATTGGCCATGCCCATGTAGCCGCTGCCTGTTTGCAAGCCGCCGGTGGCATTGGCATATCCGTCGCCGGTATAAGCCCCTTCAAAGCTGAAAGGATATGCTTTTTCTATGGTTTCCTGTCCCTGCACTAATTGAACTATACTTAATAAAACGATCAGTAAATAATATTTTTGCATCATTTTAACGGTTTAAAAATTAACGCTGCAAAAAATGAAACCAGAATTTTAAAGCGGCTGTTGGCCAATATTACATC